>NZ_PYOB01000033.1:0-32077 GCF_003026165.1 Photobacterium sp. GB-1
GAATTGACTGTGCCAAATAACCGAAGTTATTTGTATTGGTCACTAGTATCATTGATAAATCTTTCGACTTAACTTTTCAACGAGTGCCCACACAGATTGCATGGTCAAATTGTTAAAGAACAATACTAAACTCGGCAACCGCTTACGCCGTTGTCCGTGGGGTCGCATTATAAGAGCAAATATAAAGATGGCAAGAATAAATTAAACAAAAAAAACCAAGTGTTCATAATTCAAACAATACCTCCATTGGTGATTATTTTCACCTCTATTTGTGCATCTTCTCTTACTAAATAACCCTATCTAACCTTAGTGATGAATTGCAAAACACAAGACGTTTAATCACGATGCGATGCAATCTGTCTCAATAGCTGATGATCTTCTTACTTAAGTGCCACTGAAACATGGCACTAAGTTTGAATTCTTTATTAAAAGTCATTCGCGGAGCACTGTGATGAAGACAATAGGTTATGTGATCCCTTGTTTCCCTACTTTATCTGAAACATTCACGGGTGTTGAAATGAGAGCAATGATTGCACTTGGACATCATGTTGTTCCGTTTTCATTTATGAAAGGTCAACACTTTCAACGTGCTGATATTCCATTAATGAAGCAGTGTTGCTACCCCTCAAACCTTCCCTACTATAGTTTTCGCCACATCACCCGTTCCGTAAGAAGCTTACCTTTTATTTACCAACAACATGAGTTCGGAAAACTCGCTCTTATTCGGCAAGGCCTACAATTAGCGCTATGGGCACATAGTTACCAATGCCAGCATCTTCATGCGCATTTTGCTTGGCATAGCTCAGCGATTGCAATCGTTGCAGCAAAAATATTGAATATTCCAGTGTCATTTGTTGGGCATGGCGCTGATATCTACGCTGGGCCTCAAGATTTACAAGCCAAGCTTTCTCATTGTCAGTTTTGCTGCGCTGTGACAAAGGCAATGCATGATCATTTGCAATCACTAACAAAGACACCTGTTCACTATCTACCTTGTGGGATTGAAGAGCAAAACTATCCCACTTTAAATAATGAATGGTCTCCATCTAAGCGCTTTTTATTTATTGGTCGATTGGTTGAAAAAAAAGGGCTTATAACGTTATTGAAAGCCATACAACGACTCAAACACCCGATTGAAATCGATATTGTTGGTGATGGGCCATTAAAATCGGAACTAATATCTTTTTGTAAACGGCATGGACTCATAAACGCTGTTTCTTTTTTAGGCAGTCAAAATGCAGATTGGCTACGATCTCATGCTCAACGTTACCAAGGACTAATCGCTCCTTTTACCATCGCTAATAATGGTGATACTGATACAGGCCCACTAGTTTTAAAAGAAGCCCTTGCATTAGGGATCCCTATTATTACTACTAACCTTGTTGGTTGTACTGAGATCCTTTGCTCTGATATAGGAGTGATGATACAGAAAGATTCACCTACAGAATTAGCAACGGCAATTACAAACCACCAGCTAAAAAGCTATCAGGAATTAAAAACTCAAAGAGAGCTCGGTTATAGGCATGTCATGAAAGCCTTTACTGCAAAAGCTCAAGCGCAACGGCTATCACAGTGGATTGAAGCACTATGAGCACATTAAAAGTTGTTGCGGTTTATGGGATTGGAGTCGTCTTTTGTAAACTAATTGGATTGCTACTTCAACCTTATGTTACAGATCAATTAGGTTTGGAAGAATACGGTAAGCTTGATGTATTATTAGTTTTAACTACATTCTTATCACTGCTCATTAGTTTAGGCATCATTGATGGTCTCTATCGTTTTTATCATGATGCATCAAACCCAACACGGTTATTAGGCCAAGCCTTATGGCAAGTCATGTTATGTGGTGCAATAATTACAAGCCTACTTGTTTTTTTTAATCACGATATTCAAACGCTTTTACCTGGTCCACCGCCACTTTTTTCCTTTAATTGTTTTATTTTTACTATCTACTTTAACTCTCTTAACGCTATCCCTTTAGCAAAGCTAAGGATTGAGAATAATGCTAAACACTTTGTAAGTATTTTACTTATCACGGCATTATTGCAAGCGGCCTTAGCGCTCTTGTTGGTCACTACATGGAAAGTTGATGGTATGGCTTTAGCTGGATTGATCGCACAAGTCGTGTGTAGTGTTTTACTCTATAAACAATGGCCAATACCACGCTTCTCAATGAACCCCGCATTATTAAAATATGGTGCAATTCTAACTATCTCTGGATTATTGGGTTTTATTTCATTAGGTGCTGAGCGTTGGGCTATCGCGCATTATTTAGGAGTGGAAGCGGTATCTCCTTATGCAATTGCAATGCAGTGGGGGGTTGCCGCTAGTTTATTAATAGAACCTTTTGCGTTGTGGTGGTTTCCAAAACGATTTAGCTTTATCAATACAGAGCAACGTAAACAATACTTAGCCAATATTACTATTTTAGCTTGCCAGCTTTGCATACTTATTTCTGCTCTTGTGCTTTTGTTCGGCCCTGTTTTTTTAAGGTTTTGGCTTAATGCTGAGTTTTATTACAGTAGTGTTCTTATCCCATTCATCGCATTGTGGTTAATGCTAAAAGGCTGTTGTACTTTTCTTAATGTCGGCTGCTATTACCACGAACATGGACAAGGAATATTATTGATTAATAGCCTGTCAACGCTATTATCATTACTCGTTTTTATTTATATATTACCCTTATTTGATATTCTCGCATTGATCTATTGTGGAATTGCGATTCAAGCATTGCGCCTTTTTATTTTTTACTTTTATAGTCAATACCATCTCCCTCTGCGATATCCTCTCTCTGATTTGTTTGTCAGTTTTTCACTTATTATACTGATCTGTTTTTGTCAGCAATATCAACTCACTTATTGTCTCATTCTGTTAACTCCTCTTCTTTGCCTTCAAATCTATTGGCCTTGGCGTCACCTTTGTAACTATCGCCATGTATTACAGGTGATCTATGACAAGGGGTAAACAAATTATCATCGCTTTGTTTAGTACGATAAGTTGCTTTATTGTAAGCAATTACACGTTTAAACATTACTTTGCATTTCTTGGAATACTGTCCCTGCCCTTTGTTGTTAAGCGTGCTTTTTTACTCTGTATTTGGTTTATTCTTTTTTCATATTTTCGCTTACATGAAGCAATGCCATTCCTTGAACCCTTTAAAATACCCAAGTTATTAGCACTTGCTTGTTTGGTCGGATTAAGTTGGCAGTTATGGATGAACTATCGTAACTTCAAGTGGCACCCATTGCATACATGGCTACTTTGCTTTGCATTTTGGGTCAGTATTAGCTGTGCTTTTGCTTCTAATAGAGAAGAATCATTTGAAATGTTGTCAGGTAACTTTCTAAAAATCGTTTTAATGGTTTTTGCTATTAGTTTATTACCCACCCATATTTCTCAACTAAAAAGAATTCCTTATTTACTCTTTCTTTGTGGTTTGTTGATTGCCTCTATTACGTTGTATAACAAATATTATGAGATTGGATTAGTCGAAGAAACACGTGTCACGATCGGGCGAGCATTTGGATCAATGCTCGGTGATCCTAATGATCTCTCTTTAGTTCTGTTATTTCCGCTATCATTTACTGCTGTCTATATTTTCCATGGTCACATTTTTGCTCGTCTTATTGCGATGCTTATTAGCATAACTCTCCTAGCAGGTATTGCAGCAACGGAAAGTCGAGGCGGACAACTGGGAATAATTAGCGTGGTATTTATGTCACTGCTTCTTCGCAGTAAAAATATCGTCACACCACTTATCATTACCGCTCTTGGGATCATGGCTTTATTTGTCGCTGCAGGTATTGAAAACAGATTTGTTTCATCGGCTAGTTCAGGCGCCATTGATGAGTCTGCAATGGGGCGTCTTTATGCTTGGGGCGCTGCAATAATGATGGCAGTTGATCATCCATTTACTGGTGTTGGATTAAGTAATTTTTATAATAATTACTATTTTTACTCAGTACATTGGGATGGTAAGAACCATGCTGTTCATAGCTCTTGGTTTGAAATATTAGCTGAGAACGGATTTGTCGGGTTATTCTTATTTGCTACTTTGTTAATAAAAACTTTCCAACTTAGTTACCGCTTACTTAAACGATTAAAAAAAACAACATATCAACCACTTGCTGAAGGGCTATGGCTTGGCATGGTTTCATTTTCTGTCAGTGGTACTTTTCTCACACAAGGAACAACGTGGCCTTTTTATATTTTATTAAGCTTATTAATTGCAACCGATCGATTAACTTGTAATACAAATCAACTCCATAAAAAGGATTTGAGTCATGGATCGTGATATAGAGTTTATTATTTTTGGTGAAGATTGGGGACGACATCCATCTAGCACTCAGCACTTAATATCAATCATTGCTCAGCAATATCCTGTCTATTGGATCAATTCTATTGGTTTAAGGCAACCCCAACTGCAAGCTAAAGATATCAGGCGTATTATCGAAAAGTTCATGGCTTTTATGCGTCGTACAGAAAAAACTGAAACCTCCCCCCAATATTTAAAAAAGATCATCAAACCTCTTGTTTGGCCATTAGCTCGAAATAAAGTGATGAAGTACATCAATAAGAAGCTATTGACGACACAACTCCCCCCAAAAAAACACTATCGTGTTTTATGGATAGCCTTACCGAGTGCGATTGAATATATCGAACTCTGCCAAGCCGATTTAATCATTTATTACTGCGGAGATGATTTTTCAGCACTAACTGGCGTTGATCACGATAAAACAACGCAAGCAGAACAAACATTAAGTATGCAGGCCGACCTTATTTATGTGGCAAACAGACAATTAATGGCACGCTTCCCGAAACACAAGACACATTATTTGCCCCATGGTGTTGATCTTCATTTATTTAAATCAAAACATGAATGCCCACCAGCCATTGATAAAGATAAAAAAAATATTGGCTTTTATGGCAGTTTAAATAATTGGCTTGATTACGATTTATTACAACAACTCGCATTAGCGCGCCCACATCTTCAATTTTATTTGCTTGGGAATAAGGAGTGTCATCAAGTTCAGCAATTGCAAAATGAGAATATCCATCTATTACCTGCGATACCTCATCACCAACTCGCTAGTTATTTACAACATTGGCATATCGCTATTTTACCTTTCATCAATAATCAACAAATTAAAATGTGTAACCCCTTAAAATTAAGAGAATATTTAGCAGCCGGATGTCCTGTCATTAGCAGTAAATATAAAGCCGCAACAGAGTACTCACCTTTAGTGTCAATTGCGACAACTCAGATAGAATGGCTCTCAGAAATTGATCGCATTACACAGTTAACCCCACAACAAGTCGATGAATATAAACAAAAAGCATACCAAAGCGTCCAGCATGATAGTTGGCAACGTCGTATAGAAAAGATCATTCATACTATACAAAAAATACGATGTTCAACGACTGAATAACAAACCCTTACATCAGGCACTCTTTTTGCAGTCTTTCTTATACACACAAGAAAAAGGAATGCGTGATGATAAGAACAATCTATCTAATCATCTTACTAGGGCTGGTTGGGTGTGCCAGTTCCTCACAATCCAATAAGAAATTAGAGCTTTTTTTTAGTTCAGAGCAAGTGACGTTAACCGCAGAGCAACACCGTAAAATCATCCAATTTTTTTCAACCTTCTCATATAACCAAATAACAGCAACAGTAGGCCCTGCTAAGCTCAATAATAAATTTGACGCTTTATTACACAGTCAAAAACGAATGCAAAACATAGAGACGATCGCACAAGAGCATCAAATCCCTTTAACGTTGGAGTATTCTCCTCAAATAACAATCGATACGTTGCTCCTTCGGAGTAACTAAGGTATGCGCCACCTCTTTATAACGCGCTTATATCCATTACTTTATGGATTATGGCTTCATCGTTATTTATTAGTTTTACCCATCATCATTATGCCTTTTCTAATGACAATAGGCGGCTTTCTTAAAACTAAGTATTACTACTCTGAAACCACTATTTTGGTTCAGGAGGCCGCATTGCTTAATCCTTTTTTAGAAGATTTATCTATTTCAATGAATCTAGAGCAGCGAATTAAAGCACTCCAAGTCGTGATCCAAAGCCAATCAACTTTGGCGATCGTAATTGATGAACTCGATCTAGTGCCTGATAAAAACCCGCAAAAAATTAAACACGTCACCGCTCAACTCGAAAAAGGGATCACCCTTGATTTGACAGGTAACGATCTCGTTCAAATGAGTCTTGTATGGCAACAACCCGAACAAATTCCAGAAATATTAAATATTCTTTCTCGCATTTTCTTAGAAAAGCTACGAGCCCCTGGACGAGCATCGATTGATAATTCAGAAGTGTTTTTACAAAAACAATTAACAACAACCCAAAAAGATTTAGAGCTTGCAGAAAGTGAGCTTGCCACCTTTAAAGCAGAAAATGCGGATAACTTACCGCTCCTACAAGGCGTCAATGTTGATACTAGTATTAAATTGTTAAGGAAAATAAACGAATCAGAATTGGCTTTACTCCACGCAACAAGTAAACGTGATAGCATGTATAAAACACTGATAAATACCAACCCTGTTATCGGCAAACTAGAGCAAGAAATTGTAATGGCCGAAGCCGAGCTTGCTATATTACGTGCCAGTTATACCGATCAACATTCATTAATTAAAAATGTACTCCGCCGTTTAGAGCGTTTAAAACAAGAGCGGACTCGGCAAGTTGAGTTACAGCAATCACTTTCCCCAGATCAAATCAACAGTTTATGGCAACGGCTAGTTAATAGCACTCAAGATCCTGAAAACCAAACCCAACCTATATTGCTCAGCCAATTTGAAACCTTACAGCAAGCAGAGTCTGAAATCGATGCCATTAATCAAGAGCTCGTATTACTCAAAAAACAAGCTGCAAATATCATAGGAAAACGGGTGGAGTTTGCAGAATTAGAAAAAAAACTCACCAGTTTAGAGCGAAACTATAAGGTCAAATCGAACATTTATAACCAACTACTAGAGCGCTATGAAATGGCCAGAGTCACTGGCCACCTTGGGCGTTTTGAAGAACCAGACAAGCTCAAAATAATAGACAAACCCTCAGTACCGAATGCTCCTCAAAATTGGCCATGGTGGATGAACTTTTTGTCCGGCATTCTTTTTGGCGCAGTCATTGCTTTATTTCTTGTAGGCATCTCGATTATTTTTGATACGCGATTATATCAATCCAGCCATATCCGACAGTTAGTATCTTACCCAATCTTGGTGCGCATTCCTTACTTCTCAAAGGAACATGAACATGGTTAGAACACTACAAGTCGTCCAACATTTACGCCCTGGCGGGTTAGAAAAGCTCGTTCTGAATTTGGTGCGTTTTGCCTCATCAAAGCATCGTGTTTATGTTGCTTCATTAGAAGAAACAGCCACATCTGCTATTTCAGCATGGCCTGAGTTAGCAGCATTTAAAAACCAATTAATATTTTTAAATAAACCCTCAGGTATACATCTTCAAACCGCTTATCAATTAAGAAAAATCATTAATAAGCTAAAGATCACCACGGTTCACAGCCACCATTTAGGTCCTTTACTCTATAGTCGACTCGCACTATTAGGGCTAAGCACAACCCATATACATACTGAGCACGACAGTTGGCATCTAGAAGAGCCAAAACAACAAACCCTCACTCGTTGGCTATTAAAAAATAAACATGTTGAACTCGTCGCCGATGCCCCAACAATAGCCAAAGATCTTCATCAACGATTAGGTCGTCCAGCCGATCATATTATTAATAACGGTATCGACTGTCACTTTTACTGTATTGGTGATCAAGCCGACGCTCGTCATGACTTAGCATTGCCTCAGAAACAAATACTCATTGGTTGTGCTGGGCGACTGGTTTCAGAAAAAGGGATTGATACCATGCTTCTCGCCCTATCATCACTTCCAGAGCATTATCATCTTGTTATTGCAGGTGATGGCGAGCAGTTCTCAAACCTCAAACAGCTCGCCTGTCGTTTACAGCTTGAGCATCGTATTCACTGGTTGGGTTATTGTAAAAACATGCGTTCTTTTTATCGCGCTATTGATGTGTTCTGCATGCCGTCACGTCATGAAGGACTCCCCTTAGCTTTGCTTGAAGCACAAGCGTGCGGTAAACCGATTGTGGCATCAAATATTGGTGCGATCCCCGATGTCGCCCATCCAGAAAACAGTGTATTAATATCGCCTAATGATCCTGTCCAATTAGCTCACGCTCTAGATCATGTACTGACACATAAGACTAATGAAACAAAAACAGCGCATTTCATCCAACACGTTGCTGATGTAAGAACGATGACAGCAGCGTATGAAGCCCTCGCGAAGTAAGGAGCTAACCATGATGGTAAGTTGGTTTATTCTTTTAATTCTAACGCTAATTATTATTTATCATCATGTTATCTATAGTGCTGTTATGGTGTGGTATGGACAACATCTAAAACGAAAAACCATTACAGTAGAACCAGATAGTTTTCCAGCCATTGCGATCCTTATTCCGGCTTATAATGAGGAAGCACATATTAACGATAAACTGGCTAATTTATTGATGCTTGATTATCCCGCAGAAAAACTGTTTATCTTCATTTGTTGCGATGGTTGCAATGATGCAACCGCAAAACTTTGTCGCCAATGGGAGAGGCAATTTCAACGGGCTAATATTCATTTTCAGTTGCAAATAAGCACCAGCAATAAAGGAAAGTTAGCGCGCCTAAATCAACTTATCACGATGGCACAACCTTATGCAGAACTGGTTGCATTAAGTGATGTATCAGCGCTTATCTCGATCGATGCCCTTAAACAAGCAACCCATAGTTTTAACGATCCTAAAGTTGGTGCAATCACAGGTAATTACCTTATTTATGATGGCAATACAGGAGAGAAACAATACTGGTCTTGGCAAAATAATATGCGCTTTGCGGAATCACATTTAGGTAGTGTTATTGGTGGCAATGGCGCTTTTTATATTATGCGATCACGCTTATTTCAGCCATTGCCTTACGACACCATCAACGACGATTTCATGTTGCCGATGCAAGTGCTTAAGCAAGGTTATAATGTGATTTATAATGAATGCATAAATAGTATTGAGCTCGATATTAGTAGTAATGAACAAACCCATCAACGAAGACAGCGTATTGGCGCCGGTAACTTACAGCAACTGATCCGCTGTCGTTTTGTATTTAATCTCCACCAGCCAGGGGTAAAATGGTTATTCGCATCTGGTAAAGGTTTAAGAACCTTAATGCCTTTTCTTTTCATCATGTACCTAAGCATAACCTGTTACCTTGCCGTCCATGGCTCACTTCTCGCCATATGGTTAACGGGATTGCAAGTCGTTGGATATGGTCTTGCGGCACTACCTCTATTAGGTGTAAAAAATAAACTGTTAGATAAATTACATTATTTAATAGGTGGTTACCTATCTTCTTTAATTGGAATGCTACGCTATCTCTTTGGGCAATTTAGAGATGGCTGGAAAAAAAAGCCGCCTCTCAATACCTACCAACATTCTTTTACGATTATCCTCAAACGCTTCTTCGATATTCTTCTCAGTTTTATAGGATTATTACTCACACTTCCATTATGGCCCCTGATTGCCTTACTTATACGGTTAGATTCCAAAGGTGATATTTTTTATCGACAAGTGCGTGTAGGACAAATTAATGATGAACATATCATGTTGTTCTCCATGTTGAAATTTCGCACCATGCAATCTAACGCTGAAGCAAAAAGTGGCGCGGTATGGTCTCAAAAAAATGATCCTCGTATCACTCGAATAGGAGGGTTCTTAAGAGATACGCGATTAGATGAACTGCCTCAATTTATTAATGTGATAAAGGGAGACATGTCATTAATTGGCCCTCGCCCTGAACGCCCTGAACTATGTGGAAATTTGCAAAATGCATTGCCTTTCTACTTAGAACGAACTCGAGGCTTACGCCCAGGTATAACAGGCTTAGCACAAGTAAATCAAGGCTACGACAGCTGTATAGAAGACGTTAAAGCGAAGATCGCATGGGATCATGCTTACGCTATCGCATTAGCATCACCATTACAATGGCTTAGAATGGACTGCTGGATATTGCTCAAAACAGCATACATTATGGTAACGAGACGTGGACAATAGTTGGCACAACCTTTGAATCATATTAGTTAAAATAGAGAATAAGGAATACCTATGTTCGCATCGTCCAGCTCAGTTATCGCACTTGCTCTACAAGATGAATTTGATGCGCAAAGAGCAAGGGAGCTTGAAAGTGAATTTGATGTTCTCAGTCAAACCGAGCGAATGGAACTCGTCATTGATATGACGCAAGTCCAATTTATCGACTCATGTGGTATTGGTGCCATTGTTTTTCTTTATAAACGCTTAAAAAGCCGAGGACGTCGTTTACGTCTACTTAATGTTAACGGTCAACCTAGAGAGTTAATGCAAATGCTCAGGATTGATAAAGTGATCCCACTCATCACATCAGCAGAGTTAACTTAATGAAATCGCCTCTATTGCTGCTTATAGCCTTATTATTACTACTGACAGGTTGTAGTACTTTTTGGCCTGCGCAAGGAGAAATTCCACTTTCACCGCCAAAACAAACCCAACTCCATCAACTCGAACACCATCAGTTTGAGCTCCAATTACTCGCAACACGAGGCGCCAAACATTGTCTTCCTGGTCAATATATCCGATTACAAAACCTTTATTTAAAAGCAAGAGAAGAAGCCCTTAACGGTTTTGATCGTGATGCTGAAATTACTCTTTTAAAATACCAAACCCAGAATGCCGTGATCCAAAAGCAAATGGATTGGTTGGAATATCACACCCTATGCCTTGACCCCAATTATTCTGAAGTAGAACTCAAAGAGCGTTTCTTATTATATATGTCCGTCGATAACCAGTTTGCGTTAAATAAAACAACCTTGTTGCCTGATTATCAAGAATCACTCCGCTATGCCGCTGGAATAATTAAACGTCAAGAGCACTGGCACTTACAACTTATTGGCTATACCGATAGCCAAGGTAATGAACTGAATAACTATGCTCTTGGCTTAGAAAGAGCGAATACAGTTAAAGACTTCTTTGTTGAAAATGGCGTTGATCCTAACCAAATAACGGTGCTTAGTGTTGGAGAAACACAGGCCATTGACGATAACACTCTCACAAAGCAGCTCAATAATAGAAAAGTAGAAGCAAGAGTATTGGTTGAACACCACGCTCAGTCTATTCATCGCGTATTTGATATAAAGGACTGGCATACAATTCGAGATGGCTTATGATCCGTATCTTCTGCCTACTCATTCTCTTTATCTGCTTCCCTTTACGGGCAGACAATACAATCACGCTAACGGCAGGCGATCGCATTTTCCTGTTTGTACCTGGCGAAAAAGCATTCAGTGACGATTTCACGATTGATGATAACGGAAAAATTCAACTCCCAGAAGTCGGTACAATATCGATCGCAGAGCTCACCATCAAAGATGCTGAACAAAAAATAAAACAAAAACTATCATCTATCTATCTTAACCTTGATGACTTTAAGCTTACCTTAAAAGAACAACTCATCCGTATTCATGTACTTGGCTATGTTGAAACTCCAGGAACTGTTTCACTCAAACCTAACAGCAATATTCAATTAGCACTTGCTGCTGTTGGCGGTGCAAGATCAGGCGCGCAGTTAAACAAGTTCTCCATCATACGTAATGGCATATCTCAACGTTTTAATTATAAAAAATATTTAGATACGGGTGATACCTCCAATCTACCTACCTTAACCAATGGCGATACCCTCTTCGTCCCTGTATCTCCACTGCTCGGCAACATTGAAGTTGATTTTGATGCTGCAGCGATTCAAAACACAGGTGATTCAAACAAAAAAAATGGCTTAACATTATTTGGTGAAGTCCGAAACCCAGGAACATTTAGTTATAAGCCAGAAATGAATGTGGTTGATGCCATCATGCGTGCAGATGGTGTAACACGCTATGCCGACGTAACTAAAATTCGAGTGGTTACCGATAATAAACCTTATATATTTGATCTAAAAACCTTCTTAGATACAGGTGATACCCAGCATCTTCCTCCTATAAAAGAGGGAACCACAATTTATGCTCCGATTGAAATTGATGACATCAGTACAACGGTAAGAACCGCCTTTGTCATGGGAGAAGTAAAAGCCGCTGGCGCTTACGAAATAGGAAAAAATACAAAATTTATTGATGTGCTAGCCAATGCCGGTGGTCCGACACGTTTCGCAGATACAACTCAGATCAAAATACTCAGTGAAACAGAACCGCCAATAACGATCAATCTCGTTGAGTTTACTAAATCACCACAAGATTATGATATCCCGCTGATGAAAACAGGTGATGTCATTTTTATTCCAGAAAAAACCACCGTAAATGTAAAATCATGGCTTAAAATTACGGATGATCGCTCTATTAAAATTATCGGGGCAATCAATATTCCAGGGCGCTATGAGTGGAGCCCAGCGATGGATTTCATGGATCTACTCGCTCACGCAGAAGGCCCGACTAAACGTGCAAATTTAACGAATATTCGACTCATCACCGAAGACAAAGATCTTAATAAAGGCCATGACGTCTCTTTCTTTAATTTCCAAAACTTTATCAAAAAAGGCCATCCTAAAAGATTACTTCCTGAGCTTTCTGCAGGAATGACCATTATTATTGATGAATTACCCGATGACCCCAGTGATAATAAAGCCAGTTGGTTACGCCAAGCACCAAAAGATTCTATTTATATCTTTGGCTCAATTGGCGCGCCTGGTCGCTATGCGTTTAATCATGACCAAGGGTTTCTTGATATCCTCTCAGCCGCTGATGGGCCAAGTAATGAAGCTGACTTACAAGAAGTGCTTATTACGCATCGCAATGGTACTCAAAGCCATGTAACTCAGTTAGATCTTTCCGAATACTTTCGAACTGGGGATGAATCAGTCTTACCCAAAGTCGTTCCTGGGGACGTTATTTATATACCAAAAATATCAAAAGCTTCAGATCATCATGCAATTAAGATTATCGGTGCGGTTTATACCCCCGGACGTTTTAATTTCAACGAAAAGCTAACCTTTTTAGATCTACTTTCCATGGCTGGAGGACCAAAAAATAAAGCTAACTTATCCAGTATTCGCATTGTAAGACTTCCGAAAAAAGATCAACCCTCGGCTCAAGGGCATCAAGTACTCTTTTTTGATCTTGAGAATTTTATTAAGCAAGGAAGCCCTGAAAGTAAACTCCCCAAGCTCACATACGGCGATACCATTATCGTTGATGAACTCCCGCACAACCCTAGCGACAGTAAATCCAGCTGGCTCCGTCAAGCAGCAAGCGATTCGATCTATATTTTTGGGGCCGTAGGATCTCCTGGTCGGTATGGTTTTAATAAAGAACAAGGGTTTCTCGACATTCTCTCTGCCGCAGACGGACCAATTGGTGATGCAGATATTCAAGAGTTACTCATCACACATCGCAATGGTAAAAAAACAACCGTTTCTCGTCTCGATCTTGCGAGGTACTTTGAGACTGGTAATGAAAAACTTCTTCCTACCGTACTCCCCGGCGATGTCATTTATGTACCACAAACAACTCAAGCGAAAGATGATAAAACTGTCATGGTTATTGGCTCAGTAAAAGGTCCGGGGCGATTTAAATGGAATAGAAAACTGACTTTTTTAGAGATTTTTGCTCTTGCTGGCGGCCCATTAGAAAGCGCGAACTTAAGCAGTATTCGCATTATCAAGAAAAACAAAAACGATCCAAATAGTATTATTTATTTTGATTTAGAGAAATTTATCGATCGCGGCGGTAACTTTGCAACACTCCCAACCATAAGGGCGGGAGATACGATAATGGTCGATGAACTCCCACGTGATCCCAGTGATAATAAATCCACATGGATTCGACAAAACGCAGAGGAATCTATTTATGTCTTTGGGGCAGTAAACTCACCTGGGCGATATGCCTTTAATAGTGACTTAGGGTTTTTAGATATTATTTCAGCAGCAGATGGCCCAAATAAAGATGCTAACTTACAGCAAATAAAAATCAGCCATCGTAACGGGACCCATGCCAATGTCACAACACTAAACCTTACTCTGTATTTTGAAACTGGCGATGAAAGTTTATTACCCAAAGTAGTCCCTGGCGATGTTATCTACATTCCGCATCAAGATGGAAATTGGTTAGATAAACCTGCAAATCGCGTTGTAAGACTGATGGGAGAAGTAAAAAAACCAGGGCGTTACTCATTCAATAGCCAGATGTCTTTACTCGATTTACTAGCAGAAGCAGGCGGCCCCACGGATAAAGCCTATATAGATAAAATAATGATCGTCAATAGTTCATGTTGCGGAGATAAAAGCCAAACATTCAGCTTACGGAACTACATAAAATATCCAGCAGAAACACCGATCCCCATGCTTCGTCCAGGAGATACGGTGTATGTCCCCAATGAAGATGATTCAACAAGCACACTGTTAAGACAAGGCCTTCAAGACGCATTTAGTTTTGTAACAACCTTGCTTGTAATAGGAGCCGCATTATGAAACCTTGGTTGAGCGAAGAAATGGAACACCTATTCCAACAATTGCACCAGCAACAACTTCGCATAATCTGCGTTGCAAGCTGCAATCAAAAATGCGGAAGTTCAACAATGAGCTATTGGCTAGCTGAACGTTGCTCTGTAAACCAAACAAAAGTGCTATTGATCGATCTTGATCTTTCTGGATCAGGGCAAGGATTCGAGCCAACACCGTGGGAAACCGAAAATAAAGAGCAAAACCTTATTAATAAGCATCCCTTTCTAGATATTTTGCCCCAACCCAAAGATCAATCCACAGTGCTCACATTGCGACAGCCCCATAAACTTCGTTATCTTCTCCAGTATTGGCAACAACATTATCACTATATTATTTGTGATACAGGCAATATCAACACCGCTAACTGGCGAAATTTACCAGCCGTTAATATCGCTAATGCCAGCGATGGCATCCTTTTATGCCTTTCCGCAGCCAAGACGACAGAAAGTAAACTGCTAACAAGTATTACCAAACTAGAAAAAAGTAACTGTAATATCATTGGCCTTATTATTAATGATCAATTTAATCCAACACTCGCACAACGAATGCTAAAAAGTCTCAATACCAAAGCATGGTGGCTCCCCGAAAGGATCAAAGCAAAAATTACCGCAATGCTAAATAACAGCCAACTTCTACAAGGAAAATATCAATGATCAATCAGGTATTATTCAAACAGACTTTTTGCTTAAATTACGAGAACTTAAAAACGATCAGGCACTGGCTAAAATCACAAAGCCATAAACTCAATTTAAGTTATGAGCTGAGTCAGCATATGATTCTAGTTTGTAATGAATACTGTGTTAATTTACTTGCACATCAAAGGTTAACAGCAAGTCACGTTGAATTAAAATATGGCTTACGTAATAATCAAGCTCGATTTGAAATCATTGATAACGGCTCTCATTGGCAAGCAATGAAAGAAAAAATCAGCTCCGCAATATTACCTGAAGAGCCCGCTTGCAATAAATTAGGGCTCGCTCTGATCAATACCTACTTCCCTGACTTTAAATATTTTCTCACCAATCACCAAAATATTATTCAATTTAACCTTCCACAAAAAAAGTCAAAACCGCAACTTCTGATCGTTGATGATAGCCCAAGCCAACTCGCACTATTTGCGACCTTTCTCCGCGATCACTATCAACTCATTCTCTTCAGTAAGCCCATTGAAGCACTCGATTGGCTAGCTCATAGCCAATGCAATATGGTGATAACCGATTTACACATGCCCAATATAAATGGTTTCAGTTTTAGAGATAAAGTGACAGAGTTCAAGCACTGCCAGTCATTACCCTTTATCTTCATCTCAGCAGACAACAAAGACGCCACACTTTTAGAAGCAGCAAGAGCAGGTATTGATGACTATTTAACAAAACCACTCAATAAAGAAAAATTACTCACAATACTGAAACGAGTGTTAAAGCGCCATAGTACGCTAGCGTCTGTTTTTGAAAAACAGCTATTGGCACAGATGACACCTTACCAATCAGAATTTCCATCCAAAATTATGCTTCGAGATATCACAATAGATATTGATCAATACCCGATAAACCAAGGTGATTTTTTATTATATCGAGAACCCAAAAAAGACAAGCCTGCTATGCTCATCCTCGGAGATAATATGGGACATGGTCCATTGGCTAAAGCTAACGGTATTGGCTGGTTTGGCTATATTGCTGGCTTGCTTGATGCAGGTATAGAAAGTCCAAAAGAAATATGCGAGATACTCAACCAACAACTTATTGCTGCCCCCAATAATCGTCATTTGATTTGTTTAATGATAATGATCATAGATAATAATAATACTGTGCACATCTACAATGCAGGCATGCCTGCAGCACTTCAACTAAGTCATGATAAGAGCATACATCTAGAAGAAAATATGGGCTTATTAGGGATCAATACCCAATTAACCATAGAACCAAAACGCATTACACTAACCAAAGATGTCAGCCTTCATTGTTACAGCGATGGACTTGCTAACCACCCTATAACTATTAACCAAATCAATCGATTAACACATTATCAAGCGAAAGAAAGGCATATGAAAATTTGGCAAAATCCGCAACGCTCAGCCATAGATGATAAAACGTTAATCAGCATATATAGATAAATTACTGCTTAATTCCATAAGCGTTAGCAAGTATATTCCAGCGTTGTTTTCCACTAAATTTAGTAACAACTTGAATATAGCTATATTTAGAGCATGCCTGCCACTCTTTGTTGGTCATAGAGTCAAAACAGAGGATATACCAAGCTAACTTTGACCAATCAAACTCATCAACAAGCCATCTCGTATCTACAAGCAAAGGCAAATCACCCACTTTTGTGCCTATTACAGGAATGCCATATGCCATCGCCTCTAAAGCTGCCATTGGTAGCCCTTCTGCACGTGAAGAGATAAGCAGTAAATCAATTTTATT
Organism: Photobacterium sp. GB-1; assembly: GCF_003026165.1. NCBI lineage: Bacteria > Pseudomonadati > Pseudomonadota > Gammaproteobacteria > Vibrionales > Vibrionaceae > Photobacterium > Photobacterium sp. GB-1. Next base: position 17,035 of record NZ_PYOB01000033.1, read on the forward strand.
CCAATGAAGTGACATATCTTCAACGGCACCATGCCATTTAATATTGGGATAACTGCCCAATAAATTAGACTCTTCACCATCACCAAAAACATGAAATTTAATAGTTGGGCATTGGTTAGAAAGCTGTAGATAGCGGTCAATACCTTTGACATGACATAACCGACCAACAAAACCGACTTGAAAAGTTGTATGTCGGCGACGTAACACAAAGGGAGGAATAGAATGAATAAAGTTATTTAAGACGTAACACTGAAAAGGTACTTTCGATTTTATCTCGTCACTTACAGCAAAATTCGTTGATAAAAAACTAGTCGAACGATTAAGCCATTCATAAAAAGCTAAACGTCCAATTAAAAACTCACCGGCGTGAAAACTGGTAAGCACTCTACATCTACGTAGCAGTTTTAAACATCGCGCCCATAATGAAGATTTATATCCATGAGCATGCAGAATATCATGAGACTGAACTAGCAGTGAAAAATGGACGAAACTTGCTGAAGTAAAATATTCAATTTGGTTTTTTTCTAATAAAGGGTAAAGCGGGTGATTAGATGCTTTAGAGATAAAAACAACTTTAAACGGAATTTTCTTATCTTTAAGAAGCAATGAAAGCTGTAACACATGGCTTTCAATCCCACCAAAACCTGAACTATCAAGCATCACATAGAGCATAGTAACCACATAATGAATCCATCATTATAAATTACATGCAAAAAAAAAGCCGAGTCTAATGACTCGGCTTCTCTTCTTATTTAACGGCTATTGCTTATTCAGCAGCAGCTTCTTCCTTTGCAGGACGGTCTAATAACTCGATGTAAGCCATAGGAGCTTTATCACCAGTACGGAAACCGCACTTCATGATACGAGTGTAACCACCAGGACGCGCAGCAAAGCGTGGACCTAGTTCGTTAAATAGTTTCGCAACAACTTCGTTGTCACGAGTACGAGCGAATGCAAGACGACGGTTAGCAACACTGTCTGTCTTAGCTAGGGTAATCAAAGGCTCAATTACGCGACGTAGCTCTTTTGCTTTAGGCAAGGTAGTCTTAATTAATTCGTGACGTACCAGAGAGCTAGCCATGTTGCTGAACATCGCTTTACGATGACTGCTGTTGCGGTTGAGTTGACGACCACTCTTACGATGGCGCATGACCTAATCCTTCTAACTAGATATCAGTAAACTATTAATCTTCAGCGATTGAAGCTGGCGGCCAATTTTCTAGGCGCATACCTAGAGATAGACCACGAGATGCCAATACATCTTTGATTTCTGTCAAAGACTTCTTACCAAGGTTTGGCGTTTTAAGAAGCTCAACCTCAGTACGCTGAACAAGATCACCGATGTAGTGGATCGCTTCTGCTTTTAGACAGTTAGCAGAGCGAACAGTTAGTTCAAGATCGTCTACAGGACGCAGTAGGATCGGATCGAACTCCGGCTTCTCTTCTTTCTCTTCAGGAACACGTACATCTCGAAGATCTACGAATGCATCCAATTGTTCAGCAAGAATAGTTGCTGCACGACGGATAGCTTCCTCAGGATCAAGAGTACCATTAGTCTCCATATCGATTACTAGCTTGTCTAAGTCAGTGCGTTGTTCAACGCGAGCTGCTTCAACAGCGTAAGCAATACGGTCCACTGGGCTGTAAGTAGCATCTACTAACAGACGACCAATTGGACGCTCATCTTCTTCAGTGTGAATACGAGCTGATGCTGGTACGTAGCCGCGACCACGCTCTACCTTGATGCGCATGCTTAATTCAGCATTGTCATCAGTAATATGGCAGATTACGTGCTCTGGATTCGCAATCTCAACATCACCATCATGGGTGATGTCACCTGCAACAACAGGGCCTGCACCAGATTTGTTCAGAGTAAGAATAACTTCATCTTTACCCTCAACCTTAACGGCTAGACCTTTAAGGTTTAGAAGAATTTCAAGGATATCCTCCTGAACGCCTTCTTTGGTGCTGTACTCATGTAACACACCGTCGATTTCAACTTCTGTTACAGCACAACCTGGCATAGAAGATAATAAAATACGACGAAGAGCGTTTCCTAAAGTGTGGCCAAAACCACGCTCTAATGGCTCTAGAGTTACTTTTGCGTGTGTCGTGCTAACTTGTTCGATGTCAACAAGACGCGGCTTAAGAAATTCTGTTACAGAACCCTGCATTGTGTCCTCTCTTAACTGTAGCCTTACTTAGAGTAAAGCTCGACGATCAGGTGTTCATTGATGTCGGCAGACAAATCAGAACGTTCTGGAAGACGCTTAAACGTACCTTCCATCTTGCTGCTGTCTACTTCGACCCAAGTCGGTAGTTCACGCTGTGTAGCAACTTCTAGAGCTGCTTTAATGCGTGCTTGGTTCTTAGCTTTCTCACGAATGCTAACAACGTCGTTTGCCGCTACCTTGAAAGAAGGAACGTTTACGACTTGACCGTTAACTAGGATCGCTTTGTGGCTTACCAGCTGACGTGCTTCTGCGCGAGTTGCGCCAAAGCCCATGCGGTAAACTACGTTATCTAGACGACCTTCAAGAAGCTGAAGCAGGTTTTCACCTGTGTTACCCTTGATGCGGGCAGCTGTCTTGTAGTAGTTACGGAATTGTTTTTCTAGTACGCCATATGTACGACGAACTTTCTGCTTCTCACGAAGCTGAACGCCGTAATCAGATAGACGACCACGACGAGCACCATGTTGGCCCGGCGCGTTATCAATCTTACACTTGGTATCAATCGCACGTACACCAGACTTAAGGAATAAGTCAGTGCCTTCGCGACGGCTAAGCTTTAGCTTAGGACCCAAATATCTTGCCATTTTTCTTTCTCCAATTTCCTAGAAACGAAACGTTATACGCGACGTTTCTTAGGTGGACGACAACCGTTATGAGGGATCGGAGTCGCATCAACAATGTTAGTGATACGGAAACCCGCTGCGTTTAAAGCACGGATTGTAGACTCACGACCAGGACCAGGGCCCTTAACCATAACTTCTAGGTTCTTAACGCCATATTCTTTGGCCATTTCACCACAACGCTCAGCAGCAACCTGTGCAGCGAACGGAGTAGATTTACGAGAACCACGGAAACCTGAACCACCTGCAGTAGCCCAAGATAGAGCGTTACCTTGACGGTCAGTAATGGTTACGATTGTGTTATTGAAAGAAGCATGGATGTGCGCAACGCCATCAGCTACTTGCTTGCGTACGCGCTTACGAGCGCGAGTTGGTTGTTTTGCCATTGTACTCTACCTTATCCGACTATTTTTTGATCGGCTTGCGCGGACCCTTACGGGTACGAGCGTTGGTTTTAGTACGCTGTCCACGTAGAGGTAGACTGCGACGGTGACGAAGACCACGGTAACAACCAAGATCCATTAGGCGCTTGATGTTCATGGAAATTTCACGACGAAGATCACCTTCTACAGTGTACTTAGCTACACCATCACGCAGTAGATCGATCTGCTCTTCAGTTAGTTCACTGATCTTAACATCTTCAGCAATACCCGTTTCAGCTAAAATAGCTTGAGAACGTGTTTTACCAATGCCGTAGATCGCAGTTAATGCGATAACAGCATGCTTTTGATCAGGAATGTTAATGCCTGCAATACGGGCCACTATTCACTCCTAGTACTTTACAAGAATAACCGCTGCAGAGCCCGTTGAGGATACGCAGCGGTGGTACAATTCTTTTGCACATAACAAAATATGGTTGGCTAATGTAGCCAACCTATCTTCAATTTGCAAGAAATATTTCTGCTAATTAGCCTTGGCGTTGTTTATGCTTTGGCTCACTGCAAATTACACGCACAACACCGTTGCGCTTGATAACTTTACAGTTACGGCAGATTTTCTTAACGGAAGCACGAACTTTCATTGCTAAACTCCGTAAATATGGATAACTAAACTTAGCGACCGTAGCCTTTCAGATTAGCCTTTTTCAAAACTGACTCATATTGTTGAGACATCAAATGTGTCTGAACTTGAGCCATGAAATCCATAATAACAACAACTACGATTAGTAGGGAAGTACCACCAAAATAGAAGCGTACATTCCATGCTATCATCATGAACTCGGGGATCAGACAGATAAAGGTAATATATAACGCACCTGCAAGAGTCAAACGCGTCATCACTTTATCTATATATTTTGCGGTCTGTTCACCCGGGCGTATACCAGGTATAAATGCACCAGACTTCTTCAAATTATCAGCTGTCTCGCGTGGGTTAAATACCAACGCGGTGTAGAAGAAACAGAAGAATATAATCGCAGCAGCATAAAGCATTACATATAAAGGCTGTCCAGGGCTTAAAGCAAGTGAAATATCACTCAACCAACCTAGACCTTCACTTTGACCAAACCACTGAGCCAGTGTGCCTGGGAAAAGAATAATACTTGATGCAAAAATTGCTGGTATAACACCTGCCATGTTGATTTTCAACGGCAAGTGTGTGCTCTGCGCAGCAAAGACACGACGGCCTTGTTGACGCTTGGCGTAGTTAACGACGATACGACGCTGACCACGTTCCATGAACACTACAAAGTAAATAACAGCAAAAGATATAACTGCAATTAACAGTAGAAGAAGTACGTGCAATTCGCCTTGACGCGCTTGCTCTACGGTCTGTCCAATCGCTGGCGGTAAACCAGCAACGATACCGGTGAAAATAATCAACGATATACCGTTACCAATACCACGCTCGGTAATTTGTTCACCTAACCACATTAAAAACATGGTGCCGGTAACCAAACTAACCACTGCAACAAAATAGAAACTAGGGCCTGGATTATGTACAAGCCCTGGAATCATACTCGGTAACCCCGTTGCAATACCAATTGCTTGGAAGGTTGCCAAGACAAGCGTACCGTATCGGGTGTACTGACTTATCTTACGACGGCCAGCCTCACCTTCTTTCTTCAACTCAGCTAATGCTGGATGAACTACAGTTAGCAACTGGACAATAATAGACGCAGAAATATACGGCATTATTCCCAGAGCTAAAATAGAAGCACGCGAGAGTGCACCACCAGAGAACATGTTAAACATCTCAATGATGGTACCCTTTTGCTGTTCGAACAGACTGGCAAGTACAGCAGCGTCAATACCAGGAATAGGTACAAAAGAACCTGCTCGGAATATTAAGATCGCACCTAATACGAATAATAGGCGTGACTTAAGCTCTGCTAGGCCACCTTGTGCACTACGAAAATCTTGTCCTGGTTGTTTAGCCATCTGTACCTCATCCTCGAGTTAATTATTCCTCGATTTTACCGCCGGCAGCTTCGATAGCAGCTTGAGCGCCTTTAGTAACGCGTAGGCCTTTCACTGTTACTGAACGAGCGATTTCACCAGAAAGTACAACTTTCACGAACTTAATGTCCTTAGTGATAACATTCGCAGCTTTTAGTGTTTCAAGGCTTACAACATCACCTTCAACTTTCGCTAGCTCAGCTAGACGAACTTCAGCTGTTACAAGGCTCTTACGAGACGTAAAACCGAATTTTGGTAGACGCTGTTTCAAAGGCATTTGACCGCCTTCGAAGCCTGGACGTACAGAACCACCTGAACGTGATTTCTGACCCTTGTGACCACGGCCACAAGTTTTGCCCAGACCTGAACCGATACCACGGCCTACGCGCTTCGCAGAAGGCTTAGAACCAGCAGCCGGTGATAGAGTATTCAAACGCATACTGATTACTCCTCAACTTTAACCATGTAGTAAACCTTGTTGATCATGCCGCGTACGCAAGCAGTATCTTCAAGTTCTACAGTATGGTTGATGCGACGAAGGCCTAGGCCACGCAAAGTAGCTTTATGCTTCGGTAAACGACCGATAGAGCTCTTTGTTTGGGTTACTTTAATAGTTTTAGCCATGTCGATTACTCCAGAATTTCTTTAACAGAAAGACCACGCTTAGCAGCGATCATTTCTGGAGAGTTCATTCCACTAAGACCATCAATTGTTGCGCGAACAACGTTGATTGGGTTAGTAGAACCGTATGCTTTAGCTAGTACGTTACGGATACCCGCAACTTCTAGCACTGCACGCATTGCACCACCTGCGATGATACCTGTACCTTCTGATGCTGGCTGCATGTACACTTGAGAACCAGTGTGACGGCCTTTAACAGCGTGGTGAAGAGTACCTTCGTTGATTGCAATTGTAACCATGTTACGACGTGCTTTTTCCATCGCTTTCTGGATTGCAGCAGGCACTTCACGTGCTTTACCGTAACCAAAACCGATGCGACCGTTACCGTCACCAACTACTGTTAGTGCAGTAAAGCTGAAAATACGACCACCTTTAACCGTTTTTGAAACACGGTTAACAGCGATCAGCTTTTCATTCAAATCTGATTGTGTCTTTTCGTTAGCCATCTTCCGCCTACCTTAGAATTTCAGACCAGCTTCACGAGCAGCTTCTGCTAGTGCAGCGATACGGCCGTGGTATTGGAAACCAGAACGATCGAATGCAACGTTAGAGATGCCTTTTTCAATCGCGCGCTCAGCAATAGCTTTACCTACAGCTGTAGCAGCGTCTTTGTTTCCGGTACTCTTAACTTGCTCACGGATCGCTTTTTCTACGGTAGAAGCGGCTGCGATAACCTCAGAGCCGTTCGGTGCAATTACCTGAGCGTACACGTGACGTGGAGTACGGTGTACAACTAGGCGAGTTGCGCCCAGTTCAGCAATCTTACGACGTGCTCGGGTCGCACGACGGATACGAGATGCTTTCTTATCCATAGTGTTACCTTACTTCTTCTTAGCTTCTTTAGTACGCACAACTTCGTCGGCGTAACGAACACCTTTACCTTTGTAAGGTTCAGGGCTACGGTAAGCGCGAATATCAGCAGCTACCTGACCAACTAACTGCTTATCAGTACCTGTAAGTACGATTTCAGTTTGTGATGGGCATTCAGCTTTGATACCTGCTGGAAGTTCGTGCTCAACTGGATGAGAGAAACCTAGAGTTAAACCTACAGCGTTGCCTTTAACAGCAGCACGGTAACCTACACCCTTAAGAGTCAGCTTCTTAGTGAAGCCTTCAGTAACACCAACAACCATATTGTTCACTAGTGCACGAGCAGTACCTGCTTGTGCCCAAGCTTTATCGAATCCTTCACGAGGACCGAAAGTAACTTTGTTCTCTTCCAAAGTTAAAACTACTGCATCATGGATAGTACGAACTAGTTCGCCTTTACTACCTTTCACAGTAATTTCCTGACCGTTAAGTTTAACTTCTACGCCGGCAGGAATAACTACAGGTGCTTTTGCAACACGAGACATATCCTACTCCTATTATGCTACGTAGCAGATAATCTCACCGCCAAGACCCGCTTTGCGTGCAGCACGGTCGGTCATAAGACCCTTGGAAGTGGAAACAACAGCAATACCAAGGCCACCCATCACTGATGGTAGCGCATCTTTTTTCTTGTAGATGCGTAGACCAGGACGTGATACACGTTGGATTTGCTCAATAACTGGGTTAGCTTCGAAGTACTTAAGAGTAACTTCTAGCTCAGGCTTAACATCACCAGATAAGGTGTAGTCAGCCACATAACCTTCTTCTTTAAGTAGAGCAGCGATAGCTACTTTAAGCTTAGAAGATGGCATTTTTACAGCAACTTTTTTCGCTGCCTGACCGTTACGAAGACGGGTCAGCATATCCGAAATCGGATCTTGCATGCTCATAAGTTAATACTCCGTGATTCTGAATTGCTTACTGGATTACCAGCTTGCTTTACGTAGACCCGGAATCTCGCCTTTCATGCAAGCTTCACGAACCTTGATACGGCTAAGACCGAACTTACGTAGGTAGCCGTGTGGACGTCCAGTCTGGTTACAGCGATTACGCTGACGAGACTTCGCAGAATCACGTGGTAGTGACTGAAGTTTAAGCACTGCATTCCAGCGATCTTCTTCAGACGCATTCACGTCGCTAATTAGAGCTTTTAGCGCTGCACGCTTTTCAGCGAACTTAGCTACTAGCTTGGCACGTTTAGCTTCGCGTGCCTTCATAGATTCTTTAGCCATTAGTAACCCTTACTTTTACTTACGGAATGGGAAGTTAAAAGCAGACAATAGAGCTAGAGCTTCTTCATCAGATTTAGCAGAAGTTGTAACAGTGATATCTAAACCACGTACACGATCTACTTTATCGAAATCGATTTCTGGGAAGATGATCTGCTCACGAACGCCCATGCTGTAGTTACCACGACCATCGAATGACTTAGGGTTTAAACCACGGAAGTCACGAATACGCGGTACAGCAATTGAAATCAGGCGGTCGAAAAAGTCCCACATACGCTCGCCACGTAAGGTTACTTTACAGCCAATAGGGTAGCCCTCACGGATCTTAAAGCCTGCAACTGACTTACGTGCTACAGTGATTAGCGGCTTCTGACCTGAAATTGCAGTCATGTCAGCAGCAGCATTCTCTAGCAGCTTCTTGTCGTTGATAGCTTCGCCCACACCCATGTTAAGTGTGATCTTTTCGATCCTTGGGACTTGCATGATACTCTTGTATTCAAACTTTTCAGAAAGCTCTTTTACAACAGTCTCTTTGTAGTAATCATGCAGTTTCGCCATAGTACTACTCCAAACTTACTTGATAGTTTCGCCAGTCGACTTGAAGAAACGAACTTTTTTGCCGTCTTCAAATCGGAAGCCTACACGGTCCGCTTTACCTTGACCGTTAACGATAGCAACATTAGACGCATCGATCGCAGCTGCCTGCTCAACGATACCGCCTTGAACACCCATTGCCGGAACTGGCTTCTGGTGTTTCTTAACCATGTTGATACCTTCAACGATAACTTTACCGGTTGCTAGAACCTTAGTTACTTTACCAGTCTTGCCTTTGTCTTTACCAGCAAGAATGATAACTTCGTCGTTTTGACGGATTTTAGCTGCCATTATAGTCGCTCCTTAAAGTACTTCTGGCGCTAGTGATACAATCTTCATGAATTTCGCATTACGAAGTTCACGAGTCACAGGGCCAAAGATACGGGTACCGATAGGTTGCTCAGTAGTGTCGTTCAACAATACGCAAGCATTACGGTCAAAGCGAATGACAGAGCCATCTTGACGACGAACGCCTTTACGGGTGCGTACAACCACCGCTTTCAGTACATCACCTTTCTTTACTTTACCGCGAGGAATTGCTTCCTTCACTGTAACCTTGATGATGTCACCGATATGTGCATAGCGACGGTGAGAACCACCCAGAACCTTAATACACATTACGCTACGTGCGCCGGAGTTATCCGCTGCATCAAGCATACTTTGCATTTGGATCATGTTAGTGCTCCGCTAATTTTTTAAACATCTAGACCCAAAACGAGTCGATATGCCTTTTCTTCAAAGGCGGCGAATAATAACACCATTTTCGCTCGATGGGTAGATAAAAAATGAACGGCCCCAAGATTTTTAGGGCCGCTAACTTAAATAGCTGAAAAGTCAGTAATTAGATACGTGCTTTTTCAACTACTCGTACCAGTGTCCAAGACTTAGTCTTTGACATTGGACGACATTCACGAACTTCAACAGTATCGCCTAGGCCACACTCGTTGTTTTCGTCATGTGCATGAAGCTTAGTCGTGCGTGTGATGTACTTACCGTAGATCGGGTGCTTCACTTTACGCTCGATAGCAACAACAATAGACTTATCGCCTTTGTCGCTAACTACGCGACCAAGCTGAGTACGAATTTTCTCGCTCATTATGCGCTAGCCTTCTCAGTCAGAACGGTTTTAACACGTGCGATATCACGACGTACAGTTTTTAGATTGTGAGTCTGCTGTAGTTGACCAGTCGCAGCTTGCATGCGCAAGTTAAACTGTTCACGTAGCAAATTCACAAGCTCTGCATTCAGCTCTTCAACGCTTTTAGCGCGTAGATCTTGTGCATTCATCACATCACCGCCTTAATTACGAAAGTGGTTTTGATTGGTAGCTTACGTGCAGCAAGGTTAAATGCTTCACGTGCTAGTGATTCAGAAACACCGTTCATTTCGTATAGAACTTTACCTGGTTGAACTTGAGCAACCCAGTAAGCCACACTACCCTTACCTTTACCTTGACGAACTTCAAGAGGCTTAGATGTGATTGGTTTGTCTGGGAATACACGAATCCAGATTTGGCCCTGACGTTTGATATGACGAGTCATAGCACGACGTGCAGCTTCGATTTGACGAGCAGTTAGTCGACCACGACCAACAGCTTTAAGACCAAATTGACCAAAGCTTACTTCAGTACCGTTCGCTAGACCGCGGTTACGGCCTTTAAAGGCCTTGCGGAATTTAGTGCGTTTTGGTTGCAGCATCAATAAACTCCTTATTTACGGCTTTTGCGCTGCTTCTTAGGCTTCTCAGCCTTTGGCTCTTCAACCGGCATGCCGCCTAGAACTTCACCTTTGAAGATCCAAACTTTAACGCCGATAACACCGTATTGGGTGTGAGCCGAAGAAGTTGCGTAATCAATGTCAGCACGAAGAGTGTGTAGAGGCACACGGCCTTCACGGTACCACTCAGTACGTGCGATTTCAGCGCCGCCTAGACGACCACTTACTTCAACTTTGATACCTTTAGCGCCAAGACGCATAGCGTTCTGAACTGCACGCTTCATAGCGCGACGGAACATAACACGACGCTCTAGCTGAGACGAAATGCTGTCTGCTACTAGTTGACCGTCTAGTTCTGGCTTACGTACTTCAGCGATGTTGATCTGAGCTGGAACGCCCGCGATCTTCGCAACTGCTGCACGTAGTTTCTCTACGTCTTCACCTTTCTTACCGATTACTACGCCTGGACGAGCAGTGTGAATAGTCACACGGATGCTCTTAGCAGGACGCTCGATAACGATGCGTGATAGAGATGCTTTTGCTAGTTCCTTAGTAAGGAACTGGCGTACCTTGAAATCGCCGTCTAGGTTGTCAGCGAACTCTTGGCTGTTAGCAAACCAAGTGGTATTCCAAGGCTTAACGATGCCTAAACGAATACCATTAGGATGTACTTTCTGACCCATTGCTTTCTCTCCTAGTCTCTTAGCGGTCTGCTACAACAACAGTGATGTGGCTAGAACGCTTCAAGATGCGATCGGCACGGCCTTTAGCACGAGGCATAATACGCTTCATGGTAGGACCTTCGTCAACGAAGATTTTAGCAACATTAAGATCATCAATGTCTGCGCCTTCGTTGTGTTCTGCGTTAGCGATAGCTGACTCTAAAACTTTCTTGATTAAATCAGCAGCTTTTTTGTTGCTGAAGTTAAGAATTTCTAGAGCTTGAGCAACTGGCTTACCGCGCAGTTGATCTGCAACCAAACGAGCTTTTTGCGGCGAAATGCGAGCAAAGCGATGTTTAGCGATAGCTTCCATTACCTACTCCTTAGCGCTTTTTAGCTTTCTTATCCGCAGCATGGCCACGGTAAGTACGTGTTGGTGCAAATTCGCCTAGCTTGTGACCGATCATTTCTTCAGAAACGAAAACAGGTACGTGCTGACGACCATTATGGACAGCGATGGTCAAACCGATCATCTGAGGGATGATCATTGAGCGACGGGACCAAGTCTTAACAGGCTTTTTGTCACCGCTTTCCAACGCTTTCTCTACCTTCTTCAGCAAGTGTAGGTCAATAAATGGACCTTTCTTGAGAGAACGTGGCATGGCGTATCCTCTTTATAATTACTTATTACGACGACGTACGATGTACTTGTCGGTACGCTTGTTCTTACGAGTCTTGTAACCCTTAGTTGGAACACCCCAAGGTGTTACTGGGTGACGACCGCCTGATGTACGACCTTCACCACCACCGTGTGGGTGATCAACTGGGTTCATTACAACACCACGTACAGTTGGACGAACACCGCGCCAGCGTGAAGCACCAGCTTTACCTAGCTCACGTAGCATGTGTTCTGCATTACCAACTTCACCTAGAGTCGCACGACCTTCAGCAAGAACTTTACGCATCTCACCAGAACGTAGACGTAGAGTCACATAAGTGCCTGCACGTGCAATGATCTGAGCGTATGCACCAGCTGAACGAGCCAGCTGAGCACCTTTACCAGGCTTAAGTTCAACACAGTGTACTGTTGAACCTACTGGGATGTTACGCATTGGTAATGTGTTACCAACTTTAATAGCAGCATCTTGACCAGACTGGATAACATCACCAGCTTGGAGACCTTTAGGTGCGATAATGTAGCGGCGCTCACCGTCTGCGTACAGAACTAGAGCAATGTTTGCGCTACGGTTTGGATCGTATTCTAGGCGCTCAACTTTCGCTGGGATGCCATCTTTAGTACGTTTGAAGTCGATTAGACGGTAATGTTGTTTATTACCACCACCGATGTGACGTACAGTGATACGACCGTTATTGTTACGACCACCAGTCTTAGAGTTTTTCTCTAGAAGTGGTGCGTACGGCTTACCCTTATGCAGGTCAGAGTTAACCACTTTAACTACGTGGCGACGACCTGGGGAAGTCGGCTTACATTTTACAATAGCCATTCTTCTTTGCTCCTAGCCTTACTCTGCACTACCAGCGAAGTCGATGTCTTGACCTTCTTTCAAGATAACATACGCTTTCTTCACGTCTGAACGACGGCCTTGGCGCATACCTTGACGTTTGGTCTTACCCTTAGTAATAAGAGTATTTACAGACTTAACTTCAACCTCGAACAGTTTTTCAACTGCTGCTTTGATCTCTTTCTTCGTTGCGTTCAATGCTACTTTGAAAACGATAGTATTCGCGTTTTCTGCAGCCATTGATGCTTTTTCAGAAATGTGCGGAGCACGTAGAACTTTTAAAATACGCTCTTCAGTGATCATGCTAGCATCTCCTCAACTGCTTTAACTGCTGCTGCAGTCATTACAATCTTATCGAAAGCGATCAAGCTAACTGGATCGATTGCCGCTGCATCACGTACGTCTACTTTGTATAGGTTACGTGCTGCAAGGAATAGATTCTCATCTAACTCGCCAGTTACGATTAGTGCATCAGTTAGCTCAAGCTCTTTAAGCTTAGCTACTAGTGCTTTTGTCTTTGGTGCTTCTAGAGTGAAGTTATCAACAACGATTAAACGCTCTTGACGAACTAACTCAGAAAGAATGCTCTTCATAGCACCGCGGTACATTTTCTTGTTTACTTTTTGGCTGTGATCCTGAGGACGAGCAGCGAAAGTAACACCACCAGAACGCCATAGCGGACTGCGGATTGTACCTGCACGAGCGCGACCAGTACCCTTCTGGCGCCATGGCTTAGCGCCACCACCAGAAACGTCTGAACGAGTCTTCTGAGCACGTGTACCCTGACGAGCACCTGCTGCAAAAGCAACAACTACTTGGTGTACAAGCGCTTCATTGAAATCACGCCCAAAAGTAGTTTCGGAGACAGTTAGCGCGTCAGCGCCTTTGACTACCAATTCCATTACTAACTCCTCGACGTTACGCTTTAACAGCTGGTTTAACGATCACGTTGCCGCCTGTTGAGCCCGGTACTGCACCTTTAATAAGAAGCAGATTGCGCTCAGCGTCAACACGTACGATCTCTAGGTTTTGAGTCGTTACACGCTCAGCACCCATGTGACCAGCCATTTTCTTGCCTTTAAATACGCGACCTGGAGTTTGACATTGGCCAATTGAACCCGGTGCACGGTGAGACAAGGAGTTACCATGGGTCATATCTTGAGTACGGAAGTTCCAGCGCTTAACAGCACCTTGGAAACCCTTACCTTTAGATGTACCAGTAACGTCTACTTTTTTAATATCGTTGAATAGTTCAACACTTAGCTCAGCGCCAACTGCAAACTCTTCACTGTTTTCTAGACGGAATTCCCAAAGACCGCGACCAGCTTCAACACCTGCTTTCGCAAAGTGACCTGCTTCTGGCTTAGATACGCGGCTAGCTTTCTTAGTTCCAGCTGTTACTTGAATAGCGTTGTAACCGTCAGTTTCTACAGATTTAACCTGAGTAACACGGTTGTTTTCAACTTCAACAACAGTAACTGGAATAGAAATGCCATCTTCGGTAAAGATGCGGGTCATGCCCACTTTACGACCGATTAGACCAATCATTCTCTTATCTCCCCTTAACCTAGGCTGATCTGTACGTCAACGCCAGCAGCTAGATCTAGACGCATAAGAGCATCAACAGTTTTGTCTGTAGGCTCAACGATGTCGATAAGGCGCTTGTGAGTACGGATTTCGTACTGATCACGTGCGTCCTTATTAACGTGAGGAGAAATAAGAACAGTGAAGCGCTCTTTGCGAGTAGGAAGAGGGATTGGACCCTTAACCTGTGCGCCAGTACGCTTAGCTGTTTCAACGATTTCCGCAGTTGACTGATCGATCAAACGGTGCTCGAACGCCTTTAAGCGGATACGAATACGTTGGTTCTGCATTAGACAGAGCTCCAAATAAAAATTACACAAACAATATCGCCACTCACGCTCGTAAAGACGAGGGAATGTCGATTGATTTATGTGAACGTAGCATCCCTATCGGATGCATTGTCAGTCAATTTAATGACTGCGAACATAAGTCAGAGTATTCATTATGAAATAAACCCGGCGTAGCCTGCAGTTAATTTCTCCTCAATGCTTATTGGTTCACAACTGCGCTTACAAGACTAACTCTCCGGCAGTGCAGTGCATTATACAGATCACAATTTTGAAAACAAGCTCTGTTTGATTGTTAAACAAAAATAGTTATAAAGTCTTTTATTTTCAATGAATTAATCTGATAGTTATATACCAGATTTGCTTTATTAAACGAATAAAGCTCACTTATCACCATAAAATCAAGCTACATTTTCGCGTATTCCTGCTTATACAATACAAACAAGGAAAATGTTAGTAATTTTAAGCAATAAAAAAGGGAGCCGAAGCTCCCTTTTTCTGTACGTAAGTACTAAATGTTATTATGCAATGATAGTTGCAACAACACCAGCACCAACTGTACGGCCACCTTCACGGATAGCAAAACGTAGACCTTCGTCCATCGCGATAGGTGCGATTAGAGTAACAGTCATAGCGATGTTATCACCA
>NZ_PYOB01000034.1:0-31538 GCF_003026165.1 Photobacterium sp. GB-1
ATACCATATGCTTTAGTGACTCTGACAGGGTAAAGTGATGGCATTGTATAACCAACTCTCCAATTTGGAACTTCATCAGGTACGCGTTCTCTATTTATCATGCTACAACCAGCCAGTAATAGGCAGAGCACCCCTGTTGATATAATATTTTTCATTTACTGTCCTTGTTTACATTCGAATATTTGACGACAGGCAATACTGCCATCGTTATTATAAAATGGATGATTAGCTATCCCCCCATCAGCAGAATGGTGAATCAGCTCGTTTTGCATAAAATCGTGTAAACGTTCATCGTTACACAATGATTTAATAATTTTATCTATTTCCCCATTTTTAGCGTCTTGTAAGATTGTTTCGCAATCTCGACCAAAAGGGATAGAGCCTACTGTTTGAGGAACGATATAGGTAGGAAAATCTTTGTTGTTCCATATAGTCTTATCCTCGACCTTATCATCCAATGGCACCCCATAATGGCAGGCTAGGCCGTACATAAGGCGTAAATACAATCGAGAAAGGTCGCCCTGTACAACGCGGCGGTAATATAATTTGGTTGATATCTGCTTCTGATTTTTGCCCCAGTTTGTTACATAGGTGCGCGTCATAAAATGACTCTCTTTCCAGCCCATTGCGATTTCTTTTTCTTTGTGTTGTTGAAGATAATCTTCAAAACGTGTCTGGATTTTGCGCAATTCACTATTATCGAAACGACCTCTTTGAGTCAGCGTTTTCACACACTTATTTTCCAGGAGCGGTAATAGGTAACCTTTATCGAATGTCGCAGATGCATAATAACCTCCGCCGATGTCTGAGTGACACCCCGGGACTTCAAGTTCAATAAAATTAGACGCCGAGTTAAATTTATTGAGACAGAAATTGTAACGGTATTCCGCTTTTCGATGGGCCGTTAAGTGAACGGCATGTTTAACACGAGCGGGGTCTAACCATAATTTCACGTTTCCCGTTTTGTCATTATGTGGTGAGAAATCACCTGTCATGAAGTTTGTGATTGCTGCGACAGTATCAAAAATGCCCGCGAAGGTGATTTCACAATAGCGATTGTCTTGCCAGTCAAAGTTAACAGCAAAGTTGATGTTATTATCTTGACAAGCTTGTGTTATTTGAGACGCAAAAATACCTTCAACGCCTTCTAACACAAGGTTGATGAAATGTCGTGCCGCCGCTGCGCCTCGACTAAATCCCCACACATCTAATTCAATCTTTTTAATACCATCAATTTGATTAATATATTCACTTATTAAAGTAATGCTATCACTTAATTGCTTAATCCCAGTTTCTGCTTTTTGAGTGACACCATAATCGCCAATGCCGAGTCCTTGACCAACTAAAGATTCATCAGCAGGAGCAATATCAGTGCTGTTACCAGTGCCAATTCCCGTTACATATTCACTATGATAGGCAATTCGCTCTTTTATATTTGAGGTTAATATTGTCGGATAACGTTCAAATAATTTCTGAATATTTGTATGTTCATTAGCAGCGCTACTGGTAACGTCATAAACCTCGACACACTGGTTTTCATCAGGTTTATTTTCAACAGGGATGCAAAATTTTTCATTTTGAGGAAATTGAAAGCATCGGTCATCTAAATCTTTTATCGGAACTGAACCATTATGGCTAGCAGTTTCAAAACGCGATTGCCACAATGGGTTATAACGCTTAATTTGCTCGAGCCCCCAATCAGAGCTGTATGTGTTATTGGCTGTACCATCGAAAAACATGCCGACCCGAAGGGTTATATAATTAAACCCCTTGATTTTGATAACATAACTATTATTCGTAATTAATGTTATCTCACCTTCAGCTTCAGCGACGTGTTTAGGTGGAAGCATTTGTCCGGATTGAAGTTCAACAAAGTCTCCAGCTGTGGCTGTAATGAGCTTTTTGGCACAGCGGTCATAGCCTACATATTCAAGGCGTTTACTGACCGTTTCCTCTTCCGCCTCTTCAAGTGATGTTCGTTGTTGTGATTCATTTAACCATGCAACATTATCAAACATTAACGTGACTGGGCCTGGGGCCAGTGTTTTCACTAGAGTCGGCTGATCTTTGAGCTGTATCTTAATGGTGGCACCGGAAGCATCAGTCAATTGACCATGGATATTTTTAAAAGGCACGTTGTGTTCATCGACGAATAGAAATTCAATCCAATTCTCTGAACGTTCACATGGGATACAAAATGGACTTGCGCCTGTAGGACTACTCATGAGATTTTCCCTAACCAATATTGCAGCTCTTTTTGCTCATCCCTGTCTAAACGTAATTGTTCTATGACCAAAGATGAGGGTGTGTGGGTTGTAACTATCAATTGAGCGATGGTCCAAAACTCTAATGACTCTCTTTCTATCGATAGGCTACCTTGATGAAATAAAGCCGTTAAATCCGACTCTTTCTTACTCAACTTTTCCATTAATTCAGGTACGTTTTGCCAAAGTCTCCTTGAGACACAATAAGCGTGGTTATTAATGTTATAAAGTTCAGAAAAGTCTTCATCGTTGAGTACCCACCATGGTGCTTGTTGAAGAGAAAATTGATCTGGATAAGGATTTTCCAAACAGGTTTGTTCGCCATTGATTGTCATATAAACACGATGTGCAGCCCCCAGAAAAAGTACACGACGCTCTAAGGTACTTTTTTGATATACCGCATTAAATATGTCTGGGTCATAAAAGCGAAACATGACACTTTCACCTTGATAGCCAGCCATTAACAGTGAGCGTAAATGGGCAATCAACATTTCATACGAGGGGGCTTCAAACATGATACCTTTAGTCAATAACGCTTCATTTAAGCTCTTATGGTTGTTCGTGGTTTTAATGACCCATGGAGACACATCGACCAGATTATGAAAATGGTCAGTCGTAAATAAAGGCTCTGCACTTTCCAAATAGCTGGCATTAGAGTTTAAGACTTCTTTATATGATTCATGATTAACAACCCAATATAACGGGTGAATATTTTCTATTTTGCTCAACATTCGCTTTTCTCCGCCAGAGGGCAGGCTTTTACCAATGGTACATTGGCTTTTTCTGCTTTCATAAATGCGGCAATGGGGACTGTTACTGTCGGTGCTAATGTTGTTGCAAGTTCAACTTCTCCCGGAAGTAACGGAGCAATACCGCCATATCCCGTACCACTGCCCGCACTGCCACCTGCATTGATGTTGACCGCTGCCCCTGAAATTGAAACGCCAGATGCATCTATTTTGATAAAGCTGCCGCCAGCCTTCAGCGTGATTTCAGCACCCGCTTCAATCACGGCTTTTGAGCCAGCTTTAAGGTGTACTTCATTACCCGCATCCACCAATAATGCTTGGCCTTGTTTCATGTGTAAGCTGCCATCAACCGCAACGGTTTGATCGGCTTTTACATGGGTACGGCTTTCACCGTCGACGGTTAGGTGATCGTGAGTTTTAATGTGGGTGAAGCGTTCATTGTCTACATCCAGGTGTAAATCGTGTTTGATGTCGTCTTTGCGATCGTTTTCCACCAACATGTTCACATCTTTTTGTGCGTGAACGTAGATTTCTTCTTTGCCAGCTTGGTCTTCAAAGCGCAGCTCGTTATAGCCATCACCTTGGTGTGTTTCCGTGCGCAATACCGTGCGGGTTTTATTCGCTGGTAACGGGTAAGGAGGCTTGTTGGTCGCATGGTAAGTGCGGCCTGTGATAATCGGTTGGTCTGGGTCACCTTCTAAGAAACTAACAATCACTTCATGACCAATACGGGGTAGTGCGAGCATGCCGTATTGGCTACCCGCCCAACCTTGGGATACACGTATCCAGCAACTCGCATTGTCATCACTGTTACTGTATCGGTCCCATGGGAACTGGACTTTTACCCGACCGTATTCATCACAGTAAATCTCTTCGCCTTCAGGGCCCACCACCATCGCAATTTGTGGGCCATCAACACGAGGCTTAGCCGTGTAGGGTGCTCGCCATGGACGATGACCGGGTATCACAATAAAGTCATTGTTATAGGTCGTTACACCTTGTCCGCCAGCTTCTTCTAATGCTTGCGGTTGCGTACCCATATGGTTAACCGCCACCACGAGCCATTCGTCATTACATTGCTCATCATCGTGCTCTTGCAAGGCAAAGTTCACCCCAGCAATTAAACCGTGGGTGTTACTTTCACCATAGGCTGTATTGGCATCACGACGTAATGATTCGAGTCGAAAAGAAGTAAACGGCTTACCGCTAGCATCATCTTTGTAACGCCCTGGGTAATCGTAATGTTCGTAATTGGCTTGCTGGTAATCGGCTTCTTTCGCATTGGCCGTTTGTAAGAAGCTATAAGCTGGCTTTTTAAAGCTGTAATCTTTGAGTTGCGCAGACGATGGGCGCATTTGCGTATGGCGAGCAAAGGTGCGTACAAAAGGCACACCACTTTGACCACCACTGCGGCTGTTATAAGGCAGTGGTGCCGTCAGTCGAGCGGCACTTTGGGTGTCATCAGAAAAGCGCAGGGTATTCTTTTTGTTATCATGGACAAAGCTATAAAACAGGCCTTCTTCTGCGGCAATGCGGTCGATAAAGGCTAAATCTGTTTCACGGTACTGGACGCAATATTCACGCTGCACGTAATCTCGCGTTAAAACGAAATCAACATCGGTGATCCCTAATTCTTGTAATATCACCGAGATAATTTCAGGCACCGTTTGTGTTTGAAAAATTCGGCTATTATGGCGCAACGCGAGGCGGGCTGCTGGCGGTACAAACTCTACCTGATACAAGGTGTGGTGATGGCCGGTGTCACCTTGGGTAAAGCGTCGAATAATGCCATGCCATTGCTGTTGCTGCTCACCGTCTCGCCAGACCGTGAGTGTTGCCGTGTTATCGACGGTCTCTTGCGGCGTATAGGCAGGGTGACGACTGGCTAAGTCGATGATAAAAGCGAAAGGCAAAGACAGGCTGTCAGTGCCTGAAAATTGCGTGACGGCAAAGGCATCAGCATCTAGCCCATCGACTTCAAATGTAAATTGCAAACCCGTTTTTGTTGCCATACTGACCTCGTGGTTAAACCTTTGCTAACGTCGGCCTTGCGGCGTATTTAGCAAAGGCATAAACGAAAAGCAGCCTACACAGTTGTGTAGGCTGAGACATAGTTGAGTGCTATTACGCTTCTAGCGGTGCACGCCAGTCATCAGCACCAGATGTGCCAGATACCGTGTGATCCCAGTTAATTGCACGGTAAGCCATTGATACTTCGATAAGCTGAGTGAAGTCTTCTTTTGATGAATCTTGGCAGTGTGGCATGTGGGTGTTGATATCAACAATCGTTGCATCGGTCAGCGTTGTAGTGAAGTAGTGCTCTTGTTTACCTTCAACCGATGTGCGGTACCACTTCAGCTCTACAGACGGTAGCATTTCACCTGATGCCAATGAGTTGTACATCAGAGGAACGGCTTTGTTCAGTGCCACGGTAAATTTAAATGGCTTGTGAACACGTTGACCTGAAGGCTGACCTGATTGTGGGTCTGTAGGAACAGTAACAACGTGCTTGAATTCTTGAACAAGCATTTGGTCTTCGTGACCTTCAACATAGATGTTACCGACAGAATCAGGCGTGAATGCACCGGCTGTGATGTTACCCTGAGTTTGGCCTTGGATCGCGATATAACAAGGAGTTGGCATCTTAGTATCCTATTTTATGATGGAGTAAATGACACAGCCTATGCTGTGATGACGTGCTGTTAAAGCAGGAAGTGTGCCAGTTTTTAAGTTACTGATAAGTATGGGTTTTGCGTTTTTACGCTAGTAAATATCGAGCAAGATCTTGCCCGGCTGGGCAACTTATTGCTCGATTTGGGCAAGATCTTGCTTACTTTCGTGATTAAAGAATTTTTATTGGTAATGATTTGTCATCTGAATAAGCAATGATTAAGGGCTTAAAAAAATGGCTAAAAAATAAAAAACGCGCAATAGATATGGTTAGTAAAATGTAAATAATAAAGTTTATTTAACAATCTCTTTTTTAATGGAGTCTGTTAATAACGAAGCGGGCAAGATCTTGCCCGAATGTTAAATATCAGGTATTGCTTTAAATTTTTTATTTACAATATTCTTATTAGTGAGAAAGGGCCTAGTATTATTAAAATCATATCCTTTATTCTATTATATTAATTAGGCTCTCTAAATTATTAATAGAATGAAGCACATTTTTATACTGAATTTTTTATATGGGAGTTTGTTTTTTGGGAAGGCTATCACATATATTTGGTTTTTTAATTTATTCAATATTTTAAAAAACATAGCATTTTAGTCTGGAGTTTAGCGTTAATATGTTAATGCTGGGTTTAAGGTTATGGAATCAATAGTTTTTTATGTTGTGTTTGAATTTATTAAAATTCTTATTTGTATGTATTAATAGATTTTAGTGTCTCAAAATCTATACAATATTGCTTGATATGCAACGGTAATTACTATTTAATTCACTGCAAGCAATATTTGTTATCTAGAAGCATTTTTGTTGGTTAGGAAATAATATAAATAATAAAGCATATTTAATTAAAAATAACATTTTCATTTTTAATTTGTTAAAGATGTTAAATCTGCTGGTTTATCTATTCGTTGTAAATAATAAAAATAACGGGGTTTAAAATGTCTAAAGAAGGCACCGTCGCACCTAAAGAACGTATTAATATTAAATACGTTCCTCACAAAGGTGATGTTCAATCTGAAGTAGAGCTACCATTAAAAACACTTCTTGTGGGTGAATTTAAAGGTGATGGGGAAGATAAACCTATAGAAGAGCGTAAAGCCGTTTCAGTTGATAAAAATAACTTTGAATCGGTTATGCGCGAAAGTAAATTATCGTTGACAACTTCTGTGAAAAACAAACTTTCAGACGATGATTCTGACTTATCAATTAATCTTTCAATTAAAAGTCTTAATGATTTTTCTCCTGATGCAATCAGTCAACAAGTTCCAGAATTAAAAAAACTGATTGAATTAAGAGAAGCATTAGTTGCTTTAAAAGGACCACTTGGAAATATTCCAGCATTTCGTTCTCGTCTTCAAGAACTAATTGAATCTGACGAGTCACGTGAAAAGCTACTTAACGAGTTACAACTTGTTAGTGGCGAAGGTGAGAAATAGTAATTTCCTTTTGGTTTTAATTTTAAGAGAACGATAAATGTCTTTACAAAAAACAATTGAATCATCAAGTACAACTGAAAGCAGTTTACTTGATGAAATTATGCTTCAAACACGCATGACTCCGTCCGATGAAGGTTATGACATTGCCAAGAAAGGGGTGGCTGCATTCATTGAAAATTTACTGGGTAATGCTGGTGTAGAACAAGTCAATAAAGGACTTGTTGATCAGATGCTTGTTGAGTTAGACAGTAAGATTAGTGCGCAAATGGATGAAATTTTACACTGTGAAGAGGTTCAAAAGGTTGAATCTGCTTGGCGTAGTGTGAAGATGCTTGTTGATCGTACTGATTTTCGTGAAAACAATAAAATTGAATTATTGCATGCGACTAAAGAAGAGCTTTTAGACGACTTCGAATTTGCGCCAGAGACGTCTCAATCTGGTTTATATAAGCATGTATATTCGTCTGGATACGGACAATTTGGTGGTGAGCCTATTGGCGCTATCATTGGTAATTACTCATTCACGCCATCATCGCCTGATATTAAGCTACTTCAATACATTGGTGCTGTGGGTGCAATGGCTCACGCTCCATTTATTTCAGGTGTAGCACCAGAATTTTTTGGTATCGAATCTTTTGAAGACTTACCAAATATTAAAGATTTAAAAGCAACATTTGACAGCCCTCGCTATATTAAATGGCGACAATTACGTGAATCTGAAGATTCTCGTTACCTTGCATTAACGGCTCCACGTTTTCTTCTTCGTACCCCATACGATCCAGAAGAGAACCCAACTAAAACATTTAATTACCGTGAAAACGTGAGTGATTCACACGAAAGCTACTTATGGGGTAATACCTCTTTTGCTTTGGCTTCACGTTTAACTGATAGCTTTGCTCAATACCGTTGGTGTCCAAATATCATCGGTCCTCAAAGTGGCGGTACTGTTGAAGATTTACCTGTTCATTTATTTGAATCTTTGGGTGAATTACAAGCAAAAATCCCAACAGAAGTGTTAGTGACAGATCGTAAAGAATTTGAATTAGCTGAAGAAGGCTTTATTGCATTAACCATGCGTAAAGGTAGTGATAACGCTGCATTCTTCTCTGCAAACTCAGTTCAGAAACCAAAAGTGTTCCCTAATACGAAAGAAGGGCGCGAAGCTGAAATGAACTTCAAATTAGGTACTCAATTGCCTTATATGATGATCATTAACCGCTTAGCGCACTATGTGAAAGTATTACAACGTGAACAAATTGGTTCTTGGAAAGAGCGTCAAGATCTTGAGCGTGAATTGAACGCATGGATTAAACAATTCGTGGCTGATCAGGAAAACCCACCAGCTGATGTTCGTAGTCGCCGTCCTTTACGTGCTGCGAAAATTGAAGTACTTGATGTTGAGGGCGATCCAGGTTGGTACCAAGTGGCATTGTCTGTTCGCCCTCACTTTAAATACATGGGCGCAAACTTTGAGTTATCACTAGTTGGTCGTTTAGATCAGGCATAATTTCAATGTCTTATATAGAACTAGAAGATAGGGCTTATGGTGTTAGTCTCTTTGAACGTTTAGAGACTAATGCGCCGCGAAAAGTGATGACGAAAGGACCGGATGCTAAACATGTTTTAAATTCAATTAAACGCAATGTTGCGCAATTACTTAACACTCGTTTAGGTGAAGCACTGTGTGCGCCTCATTTGGGATTAATTGATTTTAATGATGCAACTTTAGGTACGCATGATCTGGCATTACAAATTAAGCTGGCAATTCGTCATTGTCTTGAGCGCTACGAGCCACGTTTAGACAAGATTGATATTCAATATGTGCCAAATGATGAAAGTCCATTAAATATCTTCTTTCATATTACAGCATGTATTAATTCAAGAGCACTGCATGATTCGGTGCGTATTGATTTGATGTTGGATAATAGTCGTAAATACAGAGTAATTTAACTTTGTCACAAGAAAAATATTTTAGGGATGAGCTTGCTTTTTTAAAAGAGCAAGGCGTTGCTTTTGCCGAAGTACATCCTCAATTATCTCGTTTTTTACAAGGGAAAAATACAGATCCTGATGTTGAACGATTATTAGAGGGCTTTGCTTTTTTAACGGCTCGTTTACGTGAAAAAGTTGAAGATGAATTTCCTGAGCTCACACATTCTATAATCAACATGCTTTGGCCTAATTATTTAAGGCCTGTACCAAGCTTGAGTATTGTTCAATTTACACCGATTGAAAAAGCAATAAGTGTTCGTCAAACAATACCAGCAAATACAGATGTTGATAGTGAAGCGGTGTTCGATACTGTGTGTCGGTTTAGAACTTGCCGAAACCTAGATATTTATCCTTTGGAGTTGGTTGATGTTGCGACTACCCATAGCCGGGAGTCGTCAATCATTGATTTGAATTTCGATGTATTAGGCGAACAAAGTTTACCCGATATAGATCTAAAAGCGCTGTCATTGTTCTTGGGTGGACATCAGTACAGCGCGCAGATGCTGTATTTATGGCTAAACCATTATTTATCACATATTGAATTAGTGTGTAGTGATAAAACGATAGCGATTCCTGCATCACAATTTAAAAGCTGTGGCTTTGATTCCGCTGATGCTGTAATGCCATATCCAAAAAATGTTTATGAAGGTTATCGTATTTTACAAGAATACTTAACGTTTCCAGATGCATTTTTATTTGGTGATTTGGTTAATCTTGATCGTTATATCACGCCGGATATGGGTAGAAAGTTTCAATTGAAATTTGTTTTTTCAAGAACGCTACCTGCCGATGTTCGCGTACGTAAAGATAGCTTTAAATTATTTTGTACACCGATTATCAATCTATTTACTCATGATTCTGATCCTATCGATTTAACGGGAAAGCGGGCGGAATATCGCATTGCACCTTCAAGTCGTCTTCCTGCTCATTATGAAATTTTCAGTATTGATCATGTAGAAGGGCGACAAGAGGATCACAAGTTACGTTCAAAGGGGCAAAAGCGTGTTTATACCTCTTTTGAAAGTTTTCAACATGAAATCGAACGTTCTCGCCACCGATTAGCGCTCTATTACCGCGCAAGGGTGAGAGAGAGTGTAAGAAATGATGGTTTTGATCATTACATTTCATTTGTTCGTGGGGATGAAACGCTAAATGTCGGAACCAGTGAAGCGATTTCATTGCAGTTAACGTGTACGAATCGACAATTGCCATTGGAGTTAGGGATTGGTGATATTTGTGTGCAAACAAATAGTTCACCGTCTTTTGTAACTTTTTCTAACAT
The DNA here is from genome assembly GCF_003026165.1 of Photobacterium sp. GB-1. NCBI lineage: Bacteria > Pseudomonadati > Pseudomonadota > Gammaproteobacteria > Vibrionales > Vibrionaceae > Photobacterium > Photobacterium sp. GB-1. The sequence goes on from NZ_PYOB01000034.1 coordinate 10,395, forward strand.
CACAGAACCAACACAGCCGTTAAGGCCGACGTTAGATGGCAGCTTGTTGTGGACATTGATTTCAAATTTATCGCTTAACTATCTTTCATTGCTTTCGAAAGATGCACTGTGTTCTGTACTTCGAGCTTATGACTTTAGAGCACTTGTCGATAGACAAGCTGAACGTGTTGCTAAACACAGACTTGATGGGATCGTAAAAATTACATCTAAGCCAATTGAACGGATCATCAAAGGATTACCTGTTCGAGGTTTACAGTCTGAGTTAGTGCTTAACGAAGAAGCGTTCAGCTCTGAAGGGGATTTGTATTTGTTTGGGAGTGTGTTAAGTCGCTTCTTTTCTTTGTATGCAAGTATCAATTCATTTCATGAGCTTATTGTAATTAACAGTGTCAATCAGGAACGATATTCATGGGGAACGCAGACGGGTCTACAGCCTTTGATATAGATCTTGATTGTGACCATCTTGCATCCGATCAATTAGCAATAGTAGAGCAACAAGTTCGGTCTTACGACTTTTATCAATTAGTCGAACTTTTACAGCGCTTGGCTGATGAAGATCCTGAGACCGAAGGGTGGGAAACACATTGTCGTTTACTGTTTAAAGCCAATCCGAGTTTAGGGTTTGCTGCGAGTGATATTTCAAAATTAGAGATGTTGGAGCAAGGTGGTTTCTGTTTAGAAACGACGTTCTTTGGATTAAATGGTGCTCAATCACCATTACCGGGTTTTTTATTAGAAGAAATAGCATCTGAGAGTGAAACGGGGTTAAGACGGCATTTTCTCGATTTCTTTAATAACCGACTATTGGCGTTGGTATATCGAATTTGGCGTAAATACCGTTATTACATTCGGTTTAAAGAAAATGCCAGCGATGCCTTCTCTTCTCAGTTATTTGCCTTAGTCGGCTTGGCTGATGAAAACCTTCGTGGTGAAACCGCAATTAACTGGGGGAAAATGCTTTCATACGCCGGTACATTAGCTGGTAGAAGCCGTTCCCCACAAATTGTTGCAGGTATCATTTCTCATTGCTTTGATTTGGATAACGTTTTTATTCGTCAGTGGGTAGAGCGGAAAGTAGACATACCCAATCATCAACGAATGTGTCTTGGAAATGCAAACTGTGAGTTAGGTGAAAGTACGATTATTGGCTCGACGGTTCGTGATTGCACGGGAAAATTTGTTATTGAGATTAAAGATCTTACCCAATCACGATTCAATGATTTTTTACCGTCAGGCAAAGAGTATTTGCCATTTTGTAAGCTGGTTGAATTTATTCTTCGTGAGCAAATGGCATTTGATCTGGAGTTAGAGCTTAAAGAAGACGAAGTACCTTCATTGCAATTGATACAAGGCTCAACGCTGTCGTTAGGTTGGTCTTCTTTCTTAGGTGAGACGAATAATAACCGTAAAGTTTGTATACAAGTTCGTCAGTAAAGGGGCTAAAAATGGCGGAACAACAACGACTAAAGTTAAAAGTTACTAATACTCGGTTCTTAGAACCGGGTTTGTCGGCAACGAAAGAATTTTCATCTGCTGGTGGCGCGATTGGTTCTAGTTCATCGAGTTTTTGGCACCTAGCTGATAGAGACGGAGTTTTGGAACCGGTTCACTGTCAGATCACAATGATTGATGGCTGTTTTTGTATCACTGATATTTCGAATCAAACCTATATCAATGGTGCTTCAATGCCGATTGGTTGGCACAAGCATGCGCGTTTAAATGAAAATGATGTTATTTCAATTGGTCCTTATTTCATTCGTGTTTCTATCGGTGAAGCATGCACTGAAAATGATAAAGACATTGAAGAGATGCTATCTAAATCAACTGATATTGATTTATTTGGTGATGAGCTAGATGTCACAACTAAGGATCAAAAAGCGAATGTGGATGATCCATTATTAGCACTCGATCAACTCAAACATAAAACAGAAGTTGAATCGTTAATTACACGAAATAAGCCAGCAGTATCTTTTAATAATGCACAGTCATTAATTTCTGAATGTGATTCGTGGATTGGTGATGCCCAGACAATACAAGCCGATACTGAAAATGACACAACGTCAGCTATTACATTAAGCGGTTTTAAATCTACGTTGAATGCTGATGAAAAATCATCGGGATACATAGCGACTACTTTAAATAGCAAGGAACTAAGAATGGACGATAACACGCTGGATCTGCTTGAAGAAGAAATGGGACGAGGTTTTTCTGGTTCGAATAATCATTCGATGGTAGCAACAGATGAAAACCATTTATTAACGGGTCCGCTATTTCGTGGTTTAGGCGTTAGAACGAATAACAGTGATGATTTAGCTGAAATGCAAATGCTATCTGAAGAGATGGGAGCATCATTACAAGCTGCAGTAAAAGGGTTAATAGAACTTCATCAACAAGTTAATACCAGTCGATATGGTGTGATGAATAAGAACTTGCAACCCATTGAAGATAACCCGTTACGACTTGGTTTAAGTTATGACGAAACAGTACAGGTTATGTTTGATAGCCAACGTAGTCTTGTTCACTTATCTGCACCAGCAGCCATCGAAGAAAGTCTTCGCACAGTTAAAGATCATAATGATGCTGTACATACTGCAATTAGCGAGGCACTGAATCAAATTATTCAAGCCTTTTCACCTGAAGTGTTGATGCGAAGGTTTTTACGTTATCGTCGTCCTGGCCAATCGGTTGGTGAATCACCAGAAGCATGGGCTTGGGAAATGTATCAAAGTTATCATAAAGAGTTGACTTCAAATCGTCAGCATGGATTTGAAAAGCTATTCTGGGAGATTTTTGATCAATCTTACGATAAAAACCTGCGTGATAAACAACAAGAGGTGTAGCTGGATGAAATCGTCGTCTTTGTTCCACATGGTTTTTATTTTTGCCTTAACGTTGATGGGTTGTAGCTCTAAATATGATCCGGCATCAGAGCCAAGTACGATAACAATCAGCATGGTGAGTACCGATTCAATAAATACGAATGGGAATAATGAAGCCTCACCAGTTGAATTAAAAGTTTTCGAACTTGAAGATGACTCTATGTTTAATTCAGCATCTTATGATCAGCTAGCTTTTGAATATAAAAAAGCACTAAAGAGTAACTATGTTGATGTTTATGATTATGTCATGCTGCCGAATAAATTTAAGTTTGTCGAAGAAATTAAATTAGATGAAGACACGCGTTATATCGGTGTGATGGCTTTATTTTCTGATAGCGATAATAGTGATTGGAAAAAGTCTGTAAAAGTAAAAACGTTAGGTCGTGATTATCACTTGCTTATTTATTTAAAAGATAATCAAGTTGTGCTAGATAGGGTTGAGTAGATGTCATCAAAAAACCGAGTAATATGGAATGAAGGTTTATTTATTAAACCTCAACACTTCCAACAACAGCAGCGCTATTTTGAAAGCATCATTGATGAAAGACTTAATTCTGTCAGTCTCTATTTATATGGAATAACAGAATTAAGCTTAAATTTGGAATACCTAAGTTTTGGTCGCATCGCAATTGAACGTGCGGCTGGTATTATGCCTGACGGCACACCTTTTAATATTCCTCAGCAAGACATGTTGCCTGATGCGTTGGAAGTGACTGATAGTTCATTAGCCAATCAAATTATTTATTTAGCGATCCCTTTACGTAGTGACTCACTCGCGGAAGTTAGTTGGAATGACACTGCGGGTGGTATGACACGTTATAAATGTAAACGTGAAGAAGTCAGAGATATCCAATCCATTCAAGGTGACAGCTGCTTAATGGACGTTGGCTCAACAAGTGTTCGCCTTTTGCTTGGTAAGGATGACCGAAGTGCATACGCGTCTATTGCTATTGCACGAATTTTAGAAAAACGTCCTGATGGCAGTGTGATGTTGGATGACAACTTTATTCCTTGCCATTTAAATGTGAAAGCAGTACCACGATTACAGCGCTTTGTCGGTGAAATGGCTGGCTTAATGAGAGAGCGAGCAAAAAATATTGCATTACGTTTAGGTTCTCCTAATCAAGGTGGCGTAGCCGATGTGGCAGATTTCATGTTACTTCAGATGCTTAATCGCATGGAGCCAAGACTTCAGCATATCGCGCATTTACGTAGTATTCATCCTGAAGAGTTATATCAGGAACTCACTTCATTTTGTGGTGAACTAGCCACTTTTACAGATGAAAGTCGTATGACGCCAGAGTTTGCAAGTTATAACCATGACATGCCTGAGCACGCATTTATGCCTGTTATGTCTATGTTACGACAGGCATTGAGTATTGTTCTTGAGCCGCGTGCCGTATCTATTCAATTGCAGAAAAGAAAATACGGTCTCATGGTGGCCTCAATTCAGGACACTAACTTGGTTACTGATGCTGAGTTTATCTTGGCTGTACGTGCTCGTATTCCGCAGGAAGAGTTACGTAAGTTATTTATGCACCAGACAAAAATTGCGTCTGTTGAAAAGATTCGTGAACTTATTTCATTGCAGTTACCTGGTATTCCATTGTCGCCATTGCCTGTGGCTCCACGTCAATTACCTTACCATGCTGGATACACGTACTTTAAATTGGACAAGACGAGCCAAGCTTGGCTGATGCTTAATAATTCAAGTGGTTTTGCATTCCATGTTGCAGGTGATTTCCCTGAACTTGATCTTCAATTTTGGGCAATCAGGAGCTAATGATGATGGATCATACTATTCAAAAGAAAGGCCGTATACGCGACACGCACTATGATGATTTACTGTATGACAATGTAGAAAATACAAATCTTGATCAGGACTTTTGGTTCCAATTACGCGGTAGCAATATTAATTTATTGATTGATGCTGCAACGCCGTTAATGGGCATGACGTCACGTATTCGTAGTTTAAGTAGCTGCGATAATATTGAAGAAATTTATCATCAAGTTGTTGAAGAAATTAAAGCGATAGAGGTAGAGCTCACCGAAGCAAGTTATGATCATGCTGTGATCCTAGCTTATCGCTATGTTCTCTGCTCCTTTATCGATGAAGCGGTAATGAGTACTTCTTGGGGAGCGGATAGCATATGGGCTGAACATTCATTGCTGACGCGTTTTCACAATGAAACATGGGGTGGAGAAAAAGTTTTCTCGATCTTATCTCGATTAATAACTGAGCCAGAACGTTATCATGATTTATTGATGTTTATTTATCTTTGTTTGATGCAAGGATTTAAAGGTCGATATAAGGTGATGAATAATGGTCAAGAAGCGTTTGATAAAGTCGTTTCAAATCTTTATGAAACGTTAAGAAGAATAGATAAAGAACCGAAACCGTTAACTACCGCAACAAAACATGTTGCACAAAAAAAATATAAGTTAACGAGACAGATTCCTCTTTGGGCTGTATTTATAGGTTTTGGTCTATCTTGGGTTGCTATTTATATCGCGTATTCAATCTTACTTAATAATAAATCTTTAGATGTTTTAACACAGCTTAATCACATTCTTCAATAGGACTTCATTGTGATCAGAATAGAACTCCCTGTACTCATCAATAAATTAAATGCACAAACAAAAATTGCATTAGAACAGGCTTCATCGTTATGTATGAGCCGTGAAAATAATGAAGTTACTATTGAGCACCTTTTATTTTCTATTCTAGAAAATCCTTTATCAGATATTAGGGTTTTACTTGAACAAGTTAATTTAAAAACGGATGTTGTTAAGCAGTTGTGTGGTGATGCAATGCCGCATGATAAAGGGAATGATACATATCCGAGCTTTTCACCTTTACTGGTTGAACTACTTCAAGATGCATGGTTATTAGCTTCAACAGAAATGAATGAAGCAGAGTTAAGATCGGGTCTTATTTTCTTGGCAGCACTTATTCGCCCCGATCGTTATTTAAGTTTTAGTCTAGTAAAAGCCTTTGAAAATATTAATCGAGAGGCTTTACGTAAAGAGTTCACATCACTTGTAGCGGATTCTGCTGAAACACCTGTTGTAAATTCTGGCGAAACAAAAGCGCCACTAAATGTAAACTCTGGTGATAGTGCGCTTAATCGTTTTTGTTCAAATGTTACAGAGCAAGCTCGCCAAGGTAAGTTAGATCCTGTCTTATGCCGCGATAATGAAATTAATCTAATGATTGATATTTTATGTCGTCGACGCAAAAACAATCCCATCGTTGTCGGTGATGCTGGGGTTGGAAAGAGTGCCGTTATTGAAGGTCTCGCTTCACGTATTGAATCGGGCAAAGTGCCTGAGCAGCTTCAGCGTGTTGAGCTATGGTTGCTTGATCTAGGGCTTATGCAAGCAGGGGCATCAGTAAAAGGTGAATTTGAAAAACGCTTGAAGTCAGTGATTGATGAAGTAAAAAATTCACCAGTGAAGATCATTCTTTTCATCGACGAAGCTCACACTTTGATTGGTGCTGGTAATCAAGAGGGTGGTGGTGATGCTGCGAACTTACTTAAACCTGCTTTAGCTCGTGGTGAATTATGTACAATTGCGGCAACAACGTGGAAAGAGTACAAAAAGTACTTTGAGAAAGATCCCGCCCTTACTCGACGCTTCCAGTTAGTTAAATTGGATGAGCCAACAACCGAGCAAGCTGTTGATATTATGCGTGGTCTGCACAGCGTGTATGAAAATGCGCATAATGTATTGATCAGTGATGATGCGCTACGTGCGGCAGCAGAATTGTCTGCTCGTTATGTGTCTGGTCGTCAACTTCCCGATAAGGCTATTGATGTCTTAGATACGGCTTGTGCGCGTATTGCTATTAATCTTACAGCACCTCCTCGCAGAATTTCTGAGATTGAAAGTGGTAGTTATCAACGTCAGCTTGAAATTCAAATGATCAATCGTCAGCAATTATTAGGCAAAGCCGTTGATGAAGATCGACTATCGGCATTAGTAGAAAAAGATTTAGAAGAACAAGTTGAGTGTGAATCTCTATACAAAGATTGGCAGCAACAAAAAGAACTTGTTACTGAGATTATCGATACACGCCAACAGCTCTTATCGCCGATGACTGAGCTATTGCCAGAGCAGAACGATGATGATGAATCTTGCTTGTCGGTTGATGAATTACAGAATCGATTGGTCGATCTTTATTCTCAACTAGCACTTATTCCTCATGACGAGTTGCTCATTTATCCTGAGGTTGATGCGGCGCAGGTTGCACAAGTCATTGCTGACTGGACGGGAGTGCCTGTCGATCAGATGAATACTGATGAGTTAGCTAAAATTACTGAGTTGCCCTCTGTATTAAATTCAATGATTAAAGGTCAGGATATCGCATTGGCGAGTATTCATCGCCATTTATTGACTGCGCGTGCTGATCTTCGTCGTCCAGGCCGACCTCAAGGTGCATTTTTATTAGTTGGTCCAAGTGGTGTGGGTAAAACAGAGACTGTGGTTCAACTAGCCGAGCAGTTATATGGTGGGCAGCAATTCTTAACCACCATAAATATGTCTGAATATCAGGAAAAGCACACAGTTTCTCGTCTTATTGGTTCACCCCCGGGCTACGTTGGTTTTGGTGAGGGTGGCGTATTAACTGAATCTATTAGAAAGATGCCTTATTCAATTGTTTTACTTGATGAGGTAGAAAAAGCACACCCTGAAGTCTTGAATCTGTTCTATCAAGCTTTCGATAAAGGCGAACTTGCTGATGGCGAAGGGCGTTTAATCGATTGTCAAAATATCTTGTTCTTCCTAACGTCAAACCTTGGTTATCAGACCATTGTTGATTATGCAGAGCAGCCAGAACTGATCGAAGAAAAGATGTATCCAGAGTTGGCGAATTTCTTTAAACCCGCATTGTTAGCGCGTATGGAGGTAGTGCCTTATTTACCTCTGAATAAGGACGTTTTAGCACAAATTGTTCGAGGAAAACTCTCACGATTAGAGAAGTTATTAACTTCTCGTTATAAGGCGGAAGTTGTTATTGAACCATGCCTTGTTGAAGAAATACTTGTACGTGCAACGCGCTCTGAAAACGGTGCGCGTATGCTAGAAGCGATCATTGAAGGGCAGATGTTGCCGCCAGTTTCTTTAGCTTTGTTAAATAAACTTGCTCATCGTGAAGCGATTACACGTATTTGCTTAACGGTAGAAAATGGCGAGTTCTGCAGTGAGGTGGAGTAATTGTTATGCAACAGTGGTTTCATTATACCTCAGCATTAATAGGTTATCGTGACCGAGCCAAACTCACTGATTTCTATATGAGTGCGTTAAAAGAAGAGCTTGCATTAACGGCCAGTTATATCATTTATCCGACGGATGACGGTCGCACTTTATTTGCAACAGAAAATCAATCGTGGGTATGGGATGTAAATGATTTTGATCATCCCTTTTCACACGTACTTCAGCAAGCGTCAGTTGTTTTACTTGATCGCCAACAATTGGTTTATTGGCAACAAAATGATTCGTTTAAGCAGTTATCTTCGCAAGTAGATGCATCAAGTAGTTTGCTTATTGTTCCTTTAATGAATAGTCAAAACCATGTGACGGCTATACAAGTATTCATCGGTGAACAAAAGCAGATTAACAATTTATTATCTGATGAAAACTGGCGCGAGTTTAGCTGTGCCTTTATTTCTCAGTGGTTACTCATTAGAGATATGGATGCGCAGTCTTCTCATAAAAAGCAACTTAGTGACTCGATTACACGACTAAAAGCAGAGCATCAGAAAAAGAGCGCATGGTCAGATATGGCATGCAAGCTCATTGGAAGCAGCTCTGTAATGAAACAGTTACGAGAACAAATAACAGTGGCTGCTGGCTCAAACCTTAGTGTACTTATTCAAGGTGAAACCGGAACGGGTAAAGAGTTAGTCGCAAAAGCACTACATAGCTTATCAGAACGATGCAAAGAGCCTTTTGTCGCGATTAACTGTGCGGCAATACCTGAAAGCTTGTTAGAAAGTGAACTGTTCGGTTATGAAAAAGGGGCATTCACAGGCGCGGTAGCTAACCGTAAGGGACTGATAGCTCAAGCTAACGGCGGGTCATTATTTTTAGATGAAATAGGAGAGTTATCTTTAGGTCTTCAAGCGAAGCTATTACGTGTGCTCGAGACATGCCAATATCGTCCGGTTGGCTCTAATAAAGAGCAATCTTCTAATTTTCGTTTGATCGCTGCAACGCATGTAAATTTACGTCAAAGTGTAAATGATGGTGGCTTTAGACAAGATCTTTATTATCGCATTTATCAATACCCATTATTGCTCTCAAGTCTTAATGATCGAAAGGGGGATATTGAAGAGTTAGCTTCTTACTTTATTCAGCAATATAACAATCGTGAACAACGAAATATTTTGGGTTTATCTCCCAAGGCGTTAGATCACCTTAAAGAAATGAGTTTTCCCGGTAATGTCCGTGAATTACGTTCGTTAATAGAAGTGGCGTGTGTACAAACTGAATGTGATGATCTTATTCAAAAAAAGGTGTTTGTAGCAAAATTACCATTAGATATTAGTCTTCCTATAAAAGACACGGTTGCGCCAAAAGACGATTTTTCAAGCATAGATGATTTACGCATTGCAGTGGAATTGTATGAGAAAGCAATTATTAACGAGCGATTAAAGCAATATAACGGTAATCGTGCAAAAGCAGCTGAAAGCCTGGGTTTACCTAAACGAACACTTGCACATAAGTGTCAAAAGTTGGAGATCCAGTTTAAATGAAAAAGTCGTGGATGATATATACGTTACTGATCGGGTTGAACACCTTTTCTATGACTGTTTTTTCTCAACCGAGTACGCAAACCAAGTTGAGTCGCGCTGAAGCTTGTCGTGATATCCCTTCTAAACTTGAGCGGTTACAGTGCTTTGACGCTATTTTTGATACACCTGTAGAGCAAGTGTCGATCAGTCAAGCAGATGTGAAATATCCATCGTCATGGCTTCGTGCCGTTGATAGTGAGAAAAAACGGGATAAAAGATCAGGGTTTATTTTTCATCAGTTAGATAGCAGTAATCAGGCTTCTCGAATGTGGTTAACGTCTGCTGCTGTTCGTTCATCAGAGCAGCTAAAAGATCAGAAAGCCCCAATTTTGATGTTGGAGTGTTATGAAAAAATCACCCGTGCCGAATTGATCTTACCGACTCCGGTTAAAGCAGGAAAAGTTGAACTATCAATACCGGGTTCTCCTGTTATTACACAAGAGTGGATGAGTGATGAAACAGGGTATGTATTACGTTCTGGACGAGGTTTACCTGCTATTAGAGCAATAAAAGCGATGATTTCTTCACCGCAATTAATTTTACGTTCAAATGTGGCTGATATTGATCATCTGGAATTTGATAACTCCAATCTAGCAGAGGCCTTAGAGCCGATGCGTGAAAATTGTCGCTGGTAGGAGTGAATCATGTTGAAGGGAACTTTAAGGGAGCAACTTCTCGCTCCGATATCACCGGATAACCCAGTAGGAGAGCGTTTAAGAGATCATCCTCAATTAAATTTTATCGATGATCAGATGATGAAGGTCGGTACTCTTTCTCATGGAGAAGTGCAATGGCATGAAGTGGAAAGTTGTGCCGTAAGCTTACTTTCAGAGCACACCAAGGATCTGAAATTACTGACCGTATTGATGCAATGTTTACAGCATCAGGCAACACCAGAGCGTTTTTCATTGTCGATAGGTGTATTGGTTGATTTTCTCTCTAATTTTTGGCTTGAATGCCAACCATTTCCAGGGGCGCGTGGTGAAATACACCGTAAAAAATTCTTTAATCAAATTTGTCAGAGAACGTATGTTGCCGCAGACAAGTTAGATTGGAGCCTATTCAACAGTGATTTAAAACAAGTGTTGGAGGCATTACTTGAAGAGCTCGATAATCAAGCATCTTCGCTATCACTGCCTGTGGATATTATTAACGATATTTCTGCGCGTGTTCGCGTTAACTTGGGACAGGCTGGTCGTGATAATCATGAGAATAAAATTAAAGCTCCACAACCATCACAAGATGTTGCTGTTTCGTCATCTTCAGTCATTACGAGTCAGACGTCGACTGGAACCCCGGTTTCTATTCCTAATTTAGATATAGATAACAGCAGTGAGCGTGCTTTTAAAAATTCGTTATTGAAAGCGGTAGATTCGCTAAATGAACTTGGTAGTGATGCAATAAAGCTGAGTATTCGTGTGCGTCGTTTTGCTATGTGGTTTTCAATCAATACCTTACCAGATGCAAATGCTCAAAAAGAAACGCAACTAATGCCCGTTTCATCAGATCGTATAAGTGATTATGAAGAGTCTTTACAGCGTGGTGCGGATATTGAATTGTGGAGTCGCGTTGAAGAAAGTTTAACTAAGTCACCTTATTGGTTAGATGGACACTTTCTTAGTTTTCGTATTGCCAAGGCGTTAGGGTTGGATGATTGGGCTTCAATTATTAAAGATGAACTTCAGTCATTTGTTGATCGCTTACCAGCACTACTGACTTATTCATTCAAAGGACAAGTTCCTTTTGCAAGTGAAGCTACAATCGCTTGGCTTCTTAACCAAGATAAAAGCGTTAAAGTTGCTCAAATTACTCAACAAGGTAGCTGGAATGAAAAGCGTACAGAGGCATTACAGTTAGCTGATGATGAAGGAATAGCACCAGCCTTAAGCATGCTTGATGAAGGATTATCACAAGCGACAGAACCCAGAGATGCTTTCTATTGGCGATTACTATCTGCAGATGTCATGGAAGCTCATTCACTCTCTTCTATGGCAACGGTGCAATACCAGACGTTATATCGGCAAGTTAATGAAATGTCGGTGACTGAATGGGAACCATCATTACTCGCCCAACTTAAAAATAATATTGCCGAACAATAACACCGGGAAATATCATATGTTGAATTTAATAAGACCGCTCATAAATAGGCTTCTTTCAGGTGTTAAATCATCAATGCCTATGCTCATGTTTACAATCTTTATTCTGATTAATGTTGCCATTTGGTGGGCAGGCCCATGGTTAAAAATTGGTGACCAACAACCATTCACCTCTGTGGCTTCTCGTATCGTTATGAGTGTTATTTTTTCCTTATGCTGTTTTGCAGTATGGGGATTTATGCAATGGCGCAGTTTGAAACGTATTCACAAAGATAAAGATCGTGAAGAAAGGTTACTTGACGATCCGATAAAGCGTTTAGAAGAGCGTCAAGAAACAGAATTAAACCAAGTGATGGGGGAGTTGAAACACAGTTTAAATAAGCGTAACTACCTTTATTCCTTACCTTGGTATCTGGTGCTAGGTCTAGAGAATGCAGGCAAAACAAGCTTAATTAACCGTTCAAGCCAAGATTTTGTATTTTCAAATGTAATGAGAGCCTCGGGTAAGAAAAGTGAAAACCCTTATTCTTTTGACTGGTGGATTGGCGATGATGCAGTATTAATTGATCCTGATGGGGAGTTGTTAACGCAGCGCCAAAATGAGAAAGATAATGATGGTGAGATGGAGCGTCGTCTTTGGTTAAACTTTGTTAACTGGCTTGAAAAAACACGATCTCAGCGTCCATTAAACGGTGTTGTTATTGCTTTAGATATTGAGCACTTAGCGAGCTCTACGGTATCGGAACGTCGTGCGTACGCGAACCTTTTGCGTGCACGTTTGAGGGAATTAATGGAAATTCTCTCTACCCGTATGCCTGTATATATAACGTTGACAAAGTTTGACCTTTTGCATGGTTTTGAACCCTATTTCCGAAGCTATACTCAAAGCCAACGTGAAGAAGTCATGGGGTTTACATTCTCGCTTGATACTGTTGAAGACTTTGATAAATGGCTGACTGAATTCGATAATGATTATGAAGAGTTTATCAATCGAATTAATGACTCTTTGCCTGCGGCATTGCGTCATGCAACGGATAGTGATGATAGGGCTGCCATTTATAGCTTCTCTCGCCAGATAGCAGGCTTACATCACATACTAAAGCAGCTATTAAATGATGCTTTTGTTAGTGACCAATTTTCAACACCGGCCCTTATTCGTGGTATGTACTTTCTGTCTGTTTATCAACAGGGCGTACCAACAGATGTATTTGTTGATGCTTCTTCCCGACGATATGGGCTGTCGAATAGCATTAACAGTGCGCAGCACTCGAAAAACTCAACGACTTACTTTATTAAGAAACTTTTTAGTGAAGTTATATATCCTGAGGCGGGTATAGCGTCAGATAGTTTGCGTGTGATAAAGCACAAACGAAAGGTGATGGCTGTATCTGTTCTCACTTGTTCAATTGCTTCTGTTCTCTTAATTGGTAGCTGGCAACGTTATTATCAGCAGAATATCTCACATCAAAACGCTGTTCTTGAGCAAGTTAGTGAATTTAAGAATGAATATTCTGATGTGAAATTGATGCGAACGGAGCAGGAGCTATTAGAGCCATTAAATTCAATTCGCAATGCCACCTTAGAATTTGGAGTGTTTCAAGATAAGTCAAAATATTTATCTGATATGGGGTTATATCAGGGGCACGCTATTGGACCTAAGGTAGAAGAAACGTATTTAGGTCTTTTACAGTTTCGTTTTTTACCTGCATTAATGAAGCAACTTGCTTTGGATATGAAAAATGCTGATTCAGAGCAACAAGAGCTGGCTGCATTACGTACTTTTAGAATGCTAACAGATCTCAGTGGTCGCCAAAATAATGTTGTATTAGGTTACTTTTCGAGCTTATGGCAAAACGCATTTCCTAATGATGCAAAAACTCAAGATCAGCTATTAGAACACTTAAATTATGCTTTGTTGCACACTGATTTACAGGGACTGCGAAATCAAAGAAATAAGAGTGCGGCCGCAGTATTAAAACCTTATGATAACTTAATTGGCAATACACAAAGCGCTCTTAGCTCTGTTGCTCTGGCGGATCGTGTTTATGACAGTTTAAAACGTTCAGCTGCTGAAACTTTAGGTGCACCGCTAAATTTGAAGAAGTCTGTTGGACCAATGTTTGAATCTGTTTTCGAAGAGCGTATTCAAGATAATGCGCTTGTTATTTCACAATTGTTAACCCGCAAAGGTTTTAATAGCTACTTTTTACCTAAGGTTGAATCTTTATCTGATATCGCGTTGGCTGACAGTTGGGTTCTTGGCGAATCAACAGTTGCGAAATTTAGTGAAGAAGATAAGCAGGTTTTACGTAATAAAATTCGTGATCTATATGTAGAAGATTACATAAATACTTGGCAGCTTGCTCTTAATAACTTAGATATAAAATATTTCTCAGATATTGATGAAGCGGTAAGTATTTTAGGGAACCTGGTTGGTCATAATCAGCCAATAGAACGTTTTGTTAAAACTGTTGACGTTAACACAAGGCTATTTCCTAAGTTATCTGAAAATGATGATGCGCGTTTAGCAATGATGAAATCTCCTCAATACCGTGTTGCTTCTTCGATTGCATTGCCGTTTGCTGATATAGATTCAATGTTAGAAAAAAATGGTAATCAACCTGCATACTTACAAGAAGTCATGTCTTCGGTACAAAAACTTTATCATTACATGAAAGCAATTCAAGATGCTCCTGATAAAGGAAAAGCTGCACTAGAAGCAACGAAGGAAAGATTAGCATTAAAAAATAACGATCCAATTTTCGCATTAAACCAAATGGCGACAAATTTGCCAGCACCGCTTGATACCATAGTAAAAGGTATTGCTGATGAGAGTTGGTATGTACTAAAACAAGAAGCAATTAAGTATGTAGAAGTTCGTTGGCAAAATGATGTTTATAAAGAATATCAAGAGAAGCTGATAACACGCTATCCATTTAATCATAATGCGTCGAAAGATGTATCATTAAAAGACTTTGAGTCATTTTTTGCGCCTAATGGAACATTGGATAATTTCTATAAAAATGATCTGAAGCTATTTATTGATGACAATATTTCTTTAGGAAATAATGGTGAAAACTCAATATTACGTGGTGATGTGCTAAAGCAATTTGAGAGCGCTAAGAAAATTCAACATGCATTTTTTAACCGTAAAGGACTGTTGGATGTCGAGTTTACAATTGAGCCTGTTAGTTTGAGTGCAAATCAACTTCGTAGTGTTATTAATGTTGATGGTCAATATATCGAGTTTAGTCATGGCCCGCGTCATCCTACAGAGGTTATATGGCCAAATACTCTCCGAGAAACGGCAATTTCCAAGCTTTCTTTAGTGCCTTCGGCAGCAAACTTGTCACCAAGAGCTGTTACTGTTCAAGGGCCTTGGGCATTCTTCCGATTATTAGAAAAAGGAGAAGTTGTAAGCGCAAGTTCTACTAGTGTGGATTATAAATTTGCGCTTGATAGTGGGAATGTCGTTTATCGTTTAAATTCGGAAGCGGATGCCAATCCTTTTACTACGTCTTTGTTTAAGAATTTTAAATTAAGTAAGACGTTGTATTAATCAATTAGAAAATGGTAGGAGGCGAGTCATTTCGCTTCTTACCATGATTTGATCTAAGTTAACTTTCTAATTTTTTGTCTTTCGATGATGTAGATAAAATTGGGGATTAATGTGCATTGTTACATTACTCCTTTTATCGTTCTATTATCCGGTATGAGCTGAAAGGTTAGGGAAAACAGAAAATTATGGCGGAAATAGATATGACTAGGTTTTTAAGAGTAAATTGGTTGCTATAAATATTTCAGAAATTCGGGCAAATTATTGCCTACGT
This sequence comes from Photobacterium sp. GB-1, assembly GCF_003026165.1. Taxonomy (NCBI): domain Bacteria; kingdom Pseudomonadati; phylum Pseudomonadota; class Gammaproteobacteria; order Vibrionales; family Vibrionaceae; genus Photobacterium; species Photobacterium sp. GB-1. The sequence goes on from NZ_PYOB01000034.1 coordinate 26,000, forward strand.
ACATTATTTAGTATTATTACGTTCAGTAAATTTAAAGGGCTATCTGATGAGTAATGACGTAATAACGGTTGGCAGTAAAACCACAACTGGCGGCTCTGTTATATCAGGTCACGGCGGTGTAATTATAAATGGACAAAAGGTTGCCCTTGTTGGTGATATAGCAACTTGCCCATGTGGAAGCAAAAGTTGTAGTGGTCAAGGGCCTATTATTGCTCAGTCACCAAGAGCTGCAAATGTGTTAGGTACAAATCTAGCACGAGTAGGTGATTTTGTTGATACTGGGTGTGGTAACTGTTTTCTTGAAGCAAGTTCTCATCAGGTAAGTTTAAGCACATCAACCGCCACCAACTTAAATATGGGAAGTGGTGTTAACTTTGGTAATGGCGTCAATATTAATTAATGGTAGTGATGTAACCTTTGGTTCTCATTTAAGTACAACAGCAGGAACTAACAAATATTTCTTCTGACTCGTTGTAATTGAATAAAAAGCACTTCTTGAGTAATTAGGAAGTGCTTTAAAAATAATATTAATTACTGGGTAGATAATTAATAAAATACTCGCGGGTGAGCGCCATCAATGTAAATCACTTGTTTTACAGAATCTACCTTTTCTTGAGCTTTTTTATTCGCAGCAATTAAAGCTTCTTTTTCTTTAGGTGGTTGAGTAAAACTGATGCCGTAATCGTAACCATTAAATAACTCACTTGCTTTGGCTATGAAGTATTTTTGCTGGCTTGATAAGGATTTATCATTAATGCTATTTAATAGATAAACTCGCCATGCATGGTTAGAGCCAATTTTAATTCCTTGCTCTGTCAGGTTTTTGTACCGTTCACCTTGAGTACGTTTTTTTTCACCCTCATACCCCATCAAAGCGTCAATAGCCGGTATAAAGTTATTAAATTGCGCATAATTAAGAAGTTTTACTGCAATATTTTCCATATCCTTGTCAGGGTTTTTCTCATTGATAATTAGATTCGAATATTCGACAAGCGGGTAATAATAGTGATTGTCTGCTGCATTGATAATGGCGTTAATATATTGCTCGTGGGTTAAATCTGGTTTTAATATCGTACTGTAATATACGGCACGAACGTCACCTGTTTTTGCTTGTTCTGCAAACAGTTTTTGTGCTTTTTCTACCCACTTCTCACTGCATTGTTTTTTAAAATACATATTACAATAGCGGCTATCTGGTGAAAAAAATAGAGCGGCATAGGGGTTACCTAACTCTGCTGCTTCCATTAACATTTTTCCGGCCTTCGGGGTATCATATATGCTCGAACCGTAGGTAATGGTGGCTAACCAATACATCGCTTCTGGATTTTTTTTATCAGCTAAAGGTTGAAGTGTTTTTTCAGCTTTTCCCCATAACTTACGCTGAATATTCAAAATCCCCTCAAAAAGTGGATCACCAGGTTGATAGATACTCGCAATATCAATAGAAGGGTTGATACTTGATATCGGGTTTTCTGATAAAAATTGTTCAAACACAGCAATATCGGCTTGTTGAGGTGTTGTTGCTTTTGAGCAACCGGTTAAGGCTATCGAAGAGAGAGTTAAAAGTAGAGTAGTAATTATTACTTTCATGCATTTAAGGCCTTAATTTAGCTGACTAAGAAGCTAATTGATTTTAATGCTGAATAGTACACCTAAAAAGAATTGGGCAATAATTTGCTTTAATATTGATTAAAAAAGCGCTTCCTTTTCATTTAGGAAGCGCTCAAAAATTGCTAAAAAATAATTAACCTTCAGGGACGTGAGCACCATCGATATAAATCACTTTTTTTACCGAGTCAGCTTTTTCTTGAGCCTTTTTATTCGCAGCAATTAAGGCGTCTTTTTCTTTAGGTGGGTGGGTAAAACTTATTCCAAAATCATCGCCATTAAATAACTCTGTCGCTTTAGCTGCAATGTACTTTTGTGTTTCTGTTAATGAATCATCATGAAGGCTTTCAATTCTATAACCTCTCCATGATATGTTCGAACCAAGTTTTAACCCTTGTTCGTCTAAACGTTTCATCTCCTCACTATGGAGGCGATTATGCTTGGCTTCATAATCTCCTAAAGCATCAATAGCCGGTACAAAGTTATTAAACCGCGCATAATTAAGAAGATCCACAGCCATAGCTTCCATGTTTTTATTTGGCTTATCTTCATTGATAATTGTATTCGCATACTCTACGAGCGGGTAGTAATAATGCTTTTCAGCAGATTGAATAACCGCATCAATATACTCCTTGTGGGTTAGGTCAGGTTTCAATGTAGTGCTGTAATATACGGCACGAACGTCGCCTGTTTTGGCTTTTTCAGCAAAGAGTTTTTGTGCTTTTTTTGTCCATTTATCGCTGCATTCATTGGGAAAGTACATTCGACAAATATCGTTTTTTGGAGAAAAAAACAAAGCTGCGTATGGATTACCTTGTTCAGCTGATTCCATATATAGCTTTTTAGCTATAGGGTTGTTTTTAATACCCGTTCCCCATGTAATTGATGCTAACCAAAATTTTGCGTCAGGATTTTGGTTCTTTGCCATAGGTTCAAGTTGTTTCTTTGCCTCAGCCCAAAGGTTACGTTGGATATACAAAACACTTTCAAAAAGCGGATCACCAGGCTGATAGATACTCGCAATATCAATAGAAGGGTTGATACTTGATATCGGGTTTTCTGATAAAAATTGATCAAACACAGCAATATCGGCTTGTTGAGGTGTTGTTGCTTTTGAGCAACCGGTTAAGGCTAAAAAAGAGAAAACTAATAATAGTGTACTAATAGTTACTTTCATGCATTTAGACCTTAACTTAGCGGACTGAGAAGCTGATTGATTTTAATGCACAATAGTACACCTAACAATTACTGGGCAATAATTTGCTTTAATATTGATTTAAGAAGCGCTTCTTAAATATCTAGAAGCGCCCTAAGATCATTTAAATTGATGAGTTTGTATTATTGTATATCTGAACGTGAGTAGAACATTGTTGCGTGAGCACCATCAATATAAATAACTTTTTTAACAGCATCTGCTTTCGCTTGAGCTTCTTTATTAGCAGCGATTAAGGCTTCTTTTTCTTTTGGGGGGTGAGTGAAGCTTAGTCCAAAGTCATCGCCATTAAATAAATCAGTTGCTTTGGCTGCAATATACTTTTGTGTTTCTGTTAATGATTTATCCTCAAGAGCATTATTTCTGTAACTTCTCCATGATATTTTCGACCCAAGTTTTAACCCTTGTTCGTTTAAACGTTTCATCTCATCACTATGAAGGCGATTATTTTTGGCTTCATAATCTCCTAAAGCGTCAATAGCAGGAACAAAATTATTAAATCTAGCATAATTAAGCAGTTTAACTCCCAAAGTTTCTAAATCTTTATCGGGATTGCTTAATTTTACAATGTTGTTGGAATATTCAACCAGTGGGTAGTAGTAATAATTTTCAGCAGCTTGAACAATCGCATCAATATACTCCTCGTGGGTTAGCTCCGGTTTCAGTGTTACACTGTAATACACGGCACGTACATCACCTGTTTTTGCTTGCTCAGCAAAGAGTTTTTGTGCTTTTTCTACCCATTGCTCACTGCATTCATTCGGAAAATACATTTGGCATTGATGATTGTCAGGTGCAAAAAATAATGCCGCATATGGGTTACCTAACTTAGCTGATTGTAAAAGCATCTTACGAGCAATAGGGGTACTTTTAATGCTTCCTGAGTATGAGATTAAAGCAGACCAATAAAGTGCATTTGGGTCATTTTTATCAACAAGCGGTTTCAGTGCTTTTTCTGCTTTTCCCCAGAGATTACGCTGAATATTAAGTACCCCTTCAAAAAGTGGATCACCAGGCATATAGATACTTGCTACATCAATAGATGGACTGATGCTTGAGATCGGATTTTCTGATAAGAATTGTTCAAACACAGCAATATCGGCTTGTTGAGGTGTTGTTGCTTTTGAGCATCCATTTAAGACTAAAAAAGAGAAAACTAATAATAGGGTAGTAATATTTACTTTCATGCATTTAAGGCCTTAACGGACTGAGAAGCTAATTGATTTTAATGCATAATTGTACATCTAATCTCTGCTGGGCAATAATTTGCTCAAGGTGATTAAGAAGCGCTTCTTAAATATCTAAGAAGCGCCCTAAGATCAATTAAATTGATGGGTGAAAATTTATTGTATATCTAAACGTGAGTAAAACATTGTTGCGTGAGCACCATCGATATAAATCACTTTTTTTACCGAATCTGCTTTTTCTTGAGCCTTTTTATTAGCAGCAATTAAGGCGTCTTTTTCTTTAGGTGCAATAACTTCATGCAAACCAAAAGAACGTCCGTTTTGTAAATCAAGAGCTTTAGCGACAATATATTTTTGTGTATTATTTAATGAGTTATTATCTAGGCTATTTAATTGGTATAAATTCCATGCTGCATTTGAGCCTAATTTTATACCCTGCTCTATGTAATTAAGGTAGCTTTCTCCACCTTCACGACCACTTTGTACCTCATTACCTATAAGCCCCTCAATAGCCGGTACAAAGTTATTAAACCGCGCATAATTAAGAAGATTCACAGCCATAGCTTCCATGTTTTTATTTGGCTTATCTTCATTGATAATTTTATTCGCATACTCTACGAGCGGGTAGTAATAATGCTTTTCAGCAGATTGAATAACCGCATCAATATACTCCTTGTGGGTTAGGTCAGGTTTCAATGTAGTGCTGTAATATACGGCACGAACGTCGCCTGTTTTGGCTTTTTCAGCAAAGAGTTTTTGTGCTTTCTCCACCCATTTTTCACTGCAATCATTCGGGAAGTACATTTGGCATTGATGGTTATCAGGTGCAAAAAATAATGCCGCATATGGATTACCTAACTCTGCCGATTGTATAAGCATCTTACGAGCGATAGGTGTGCTTTTAATACTTCCCGAGTATGAGATTAAAGCCGTCCAATAAAGTGCATCGGGGTCATTTTTATCAACAAGCGGTTTCAGTGCTTTTTCTGCTTTTCCCCAGAGATTACGCTGAATATTGAGTACCCCTTCAAAAAGCGGATCACCAGGCTGATAGATACTAGCAATATCAATAGAAGGGTTGATACTTGATATTGGGTTTTCTGATAAAAATTGTTCAAACACAGCAATATCGGCCTGTTGTGGCTCTGTTGCTTTTGAGCAACCGGTTAAAGCGAGTGTGATGAGAGTAATACTCAGTGTAGTAAATTTAAATAACATCGGTTTTCCAATCTATTAGTGTGTATTTTTGAGTTTGAGCTTGAATTTTTAATTGTTCGCGCATTTTTTTAGTCTCATCATCAAGATCGTCACCGTTATAAAAGCAAATATAGTCGCTTGTTATTCTACCAAAAATGCCATCTGTATTTAATCTGTATAAGCTCATGTTTTTACAAAGGTCAGAACTGTAGTGGTACATTAAATTTGGCCACCTACTCAGAGGTGATATCATCACCTCTTAACATGGATAGGTGACATCATGACAAAACGAACAAGACGATTATTTAGTGCTGAATTTAAATTAGAGGCAGCA
>NZ_PYOB01000035.1:0-29356 GCF_003026165.1 Photobacterium sp. GB-1
AATCAAGAGTGCCGCTACGCCCTTTGATCCTCAATACCAAGAATACTTGGCAAAGAGAAAATCAAAGAAGCAATGCCGCAACTCTTGGCATGAACCTGCTCTCGCTGCTTTGTAAGTTGCTGGGTGCTAATCGGTGCCTTAGTGGAGGCTTGAGCCGTATGCAGTGAAAGTTGCACGTACGGTTCTTAGAGGGACGGCACTTGGTAACAAGTGTCGTCTACTCGACATAAATGAGTTAGCCATCTCCATGGACTGTTGTGATCACCAAGCGATTCTGTCGTATCGTAATTACCAAGCGACTTTGTCATTATGCTAACTACCAAGGGAATATGTCGGGACTGAATTAGCGTACTTTCTAAAGTAATAAAACTTGCTTTAAGGGGGGCTAAGGATGTTCTACATGGATTCAAAATCACAGTTTACTGTCGATATCATTAGCAAAGTTATTGAGGGCAAAATTACCATCAATAGCGCTACTCATTTACTACAAAAGTCACGAAGGACCGTTGAGCGATACTTGCAACGTTATCGCCAAGAAGGGATTCGATTTGTGATTCATGGCAACACTGGTCGTACACCTAGTAATAAAACGCCTGATTCACTCAAAAAAGAGATTCAGCGTCTCATCTAAAGAAGTATTACGACTTTAGTCTTTTTGATATTGATCTAAATCGAACAACTTGTCTCGAATAGCCCAAAATCGACCATTCTTACGGGCGATTACAATTTCAGGTGGACGTAAACGGTGCTCGCTATTGGCAACTTTTGTTGGGGCGGTATCGGTGAATGGACGGTGACGATCCACTAAATGAGGGTTAATAAACCGCTTAAGAAACTCTTGTTTCTGGGTTTTATTAGAAAGCGTCCACACTTCGTTAATTTCATTACCTTCATCGCCGACATAAACCACTTTAAGCTGTGGTTTCTCGAATTTATTTTTTCCTGGCTCTAAGCGCATGTCGGTGCATTTCATGATCATGGCGTCTTTAAGTTTTAACGCCTCACGCAGCTTTTTATCAGGATCAACCATCACCGCATCGCAAAGGTGGCAGCGTCTTGCGGCGATATCGTTGTCAGCGCCACATTCTTCGCAGTATTTAGCACGGAAACGATAACCACATTCCTCACGCTCGCCAGTTTCATCATCTTCAAAATAGCCTTGGCAACGACGTCCATAGTGCTCAACTAAAAAGCCTGCGGGATCGAGTTTGCCCCAGAAACTGTTTTTAAAACCACAAGCAGGGCAAGGTACCATTACGACTTCACTCTCTGAGTTGGGTTTTGGATCACCCACTTCAGGTTGGTATAAATCGTAACAGTTACCCGCATACTCCAATACTAAACAGTCTTTTTTACCATCAGCTAAACGTAAGCCTCGACCAACAATTTGCTGATATAAGCTGATAGATTCTGTTGGGCGAAGAATAGCAATTAAATCGACATGTGGCGCATCAAAGCCAGTCGTTAATACTGAAACGTTAACTAAGTATTTAATCTTTTGCGCTTTGAAATCATTGATAATGCGATCGCGTTCATCAAGAGGGGTATCACCAATCACCAACGCGGCATTTTCACCGGATAAGTAGCCCATGATTTCTTGTGCGTGATTAACGGTTGAGGCGAATATCATCACACCTTTACGATCTTTGGCGTACTCAATCACCTGTTCAATGATCATTGGTGTTGCACGCTCTGATTTTCCAATCACGCTATCTAAATCGGCTTCTTTGTAGTGGCCTGTCGATGAAGGGGTAATAGATGAGAAATCATAACCAATCACTGCCATATCCATGATTTTGGGCTCGGTTAAAAAGCCTTCGTCTAATAGATAGCGAATCGGTAATTCAAAAATACAGTCGCGGAAGAAGCGATCTTGTTCAGTACGAACCTGACCTCGGGTATGGTATTTGTAAATCCAGCCCATGCCTAAGCGATAAGGTGTCGCGGTTAAGCCAAGGATTTTAATGTTTGGGTTTACGTCTTGAACGTGCTTGATAACTTTGCGATAAGCACTGTTTTCATCGTCAGGTACACGGTGACATTCATCAATAACTAATAATGAAAATTGTTCTTTGAACTTATCTAAGCTGTTTGCCATTGATTGAACAGAAGCAAACACCACTTGTTGGTCGGTTTCTTTTCGACCTAATCCAGCAGAAAAAATAGAGGCTTTTAAGCCGTAACTTTCATATTTGGCATGGTTTTGCTCTACCAACTCTTTAACGTGGGTTAATACAAGCACGCGCCCACGAGCAATACGTGCAAGCTCTGCGACGACAAGGCTTTTACCTGCGCCTGTTGGTAGGGTTAATACTGCTGGGGTGTTGTGTTTACGAAAATAGTGGATAGTCGCGTTAACACTGTCTTGCTGATAAGGACGAAGGGTATACATAGAAACTATTCTGGCGTAACTGAAAACTTAACTAGTGTACATTTAACCAGTGATTTGGCAAAGCCTTCATTCATTGTTCTCAGGTTAGGTTAGATGCGGTGTTTTGCCTCTGTCTAGTAGTGTTTGGTAACTGTTGGTAAACTTTACATACATTATGTATCAATAAGGTTTTTGTATGTTTACGAAAACGTCGAATGTTTTCCTGAAGCGAAGCTGCGCTGCGTTATTTACACTGTCTGCAACTATGATGTTGTCGGGTTGTAGTGAGCCTCCAAAGTTAGAAAAAATCGCAGGCTATGCAGAAGGCACTAGCTACCATGTGAGTTACTGGTCTAAAGATGATGTTTCATCGGCGAAGGTACAAGCCCAGTTTAATAAAGCATTAGACGCGATTGATAAAGAATATTCTACGTATCGCGGTGATTCGTATATTTCTAAGTTTAATAAAAGCACTTCAACGGAGTGGCAGCCGGCCTCGAAAGATTTTATTTATATGTTGTCTATAGCAAAGGCAATCAATAAAGAAAGTCATGGTTGCTATGATCCTACTATTCAGCCGCTATATAAACTTTGGGGCTTTCAAAGCGATAAATTAAATGTGCCAACAGCCGCCGAGATTGCAAAGGTACGTGCTGATATTGGTATTGATAAAATTGAAATAGATCCTGAACACTTACGTATTAGAAAAACCATTCCCCAGTTGCAGATTGATTTATCTTCAATGGGTGAAGGTTATGCGATTAGCCGTTTAAGCCAAATTTTAGAGTCGGATGGTGTTGAGAACTACTTGGTTGAGTTCGGTGGCGATATGAAGATTAAAGGTCATAAGCCAATGGGTGAGAAGTGGCGTGTGGCGATTGAGCAACCTGTAGCACTCAAAGACGGTATTCATCCTTATCAAATCGTGACGATTAATGATGAGAATGGTGTATCACTTAACACTTCAGGTACGTATCACCATAACTTTAAGGATGGCAAAAAAGATTACTCACATATTCTTGATGCAAGAACAGGCGCACCGATCACCCATGATCTTGTTTCCGCATCTGTGTTTGGTAATGATCCTATTCGAGGTGATGCGTGGGCTACAACTATGCTGTGTTTAGGTCCTGATGAAGGGAAAGCGGTAGCAAATGAAGAATCATTACCGGTTTACTATATTCAAGATGTTGATGGTGCGTTTAAGAACTCAAAAAGTAATGCGTTGATTCAAGATACAAACATCACATTAAGCCAACAGAAATAAAGTGTGAGTTTAGACATTTCACACGATTTTAAAATTTCTGATTTAAGCAGAAGCCTTATTTAGAGTAATTCTCTAGATAAGGCTTCGTTTTTCAACAAGCTAACTAAAATTTATACATAGTATTGAAATCTTTCTCAGTAATTATAACGATATGGGTTACCAAACTAAACGTTATATAGGAACGTTTACGTTTGAAAGGGTGGATTAATTAAAGGATTAATAGAAGCTATGGCTTAGTGGTTATAGGTTCTTTTTTATATGGATTTAACGTTAATGGAAATAAAACCAATTACCTGGCAGCAGGCAATAACAGTTCGACATCGTGTTCTATGGCCGTCTAAACCTGAGTCGTTTTGTAAAGTGGAAGGGGATGAGACAGCAACGCACTTTGGGGCGTTTATTAATAATGAGCTCGTCTGTGTGTCTTCGGTTTTTATCGAAGAAAACGTAGCTCGATTACGTAAGTTTGCCACTCTCACCGAATATCAAGGTAAAGGTATTGGTACTGTGATGATCCAAGAGATCTTTACTTATCTAAAAACGACTAATGTGGAATATTTCTGGTGTGATGCACGAACAAGTGCCATTGGTTTTTACCAGCGTTTAGGGCTGACCACATCTGGCGATACGTTTTATAAGTCAGATGTGGAATATGTCAAAATGGGGTGTAACTTAAACTTGCTGTGAGGTTTTTATTAACTTAACGAGTTGCGCTTGTGCCTGATCTATTGGCGAGTTGAGAAAACATATCGGCATTATGATTCTTTATTTCTATCCATATGCCATGCCGTCACTGGGATCGCTCATTTTGATGATCTGGGGAAGGTGGTGATTAAGATAGTTCGGTGTAATGAATGTTCGTTTTATTTTCTTCAAACGTTTGCTGCTGTGCTTGTCGATCAATAATCGTAGGATCATCATCGCTAAGAGCAAGAATATAATTAATGTTATTCATCAGCAGTGTGCCATTACGGTTTAAATATATGGATTAGCGCTTCGTCCAGATGCGAGTATTGAGATCTAAATCGCTTACAATATCGATGACAAATTGTAAGTCTTGGGCAATCGCTTTAACAGACTCCAGTGAGTCCGAGGATGTAAACAATGCGGGCTCAAAGTAGTTTTTATGACTATTCATCGCGATATAAATATTATTATCGATGAATGATAATGAGACACGATTTTTAGCTTTAGTAACAAAATCGACTAATCGTTCCATCATCGCAGGCGTTAATAAGTATCGCGCTTCAATTTGATCGCTACTATAGACCGAAAAGTATTGCTCAAAGTTTGGATTTTCTAGATCTACACGTCTATTTTCGCGGTTAAACAGGTGAGATACGGCATCACCAATTGCCGTAATAAATGCGTTTTTTGCTGGTAAAATGAGTGTCTGACTATTGAAGTGTTTATTGGCGTCGGCAATAAATAATATTCCACGAAAAATGGTTTCCCATTCCTCGCGGTTTTCTTTTTGATTCACGCGCTGCTTTTTAATTTGTGTCTCTAACTCTGAAAAACGCAGTGTCGTTTTTCCGATTGTACCTTGGACAAAGTCTTCACCACGAAAGCTATCATAATGCTGTGGAAAGAGTTGGCAGGCTTTATAGTCTTGTTCGGAAACAGAGCCGAGAGGCTGATAATCAAAACTCTCATTGATGTTAGCGAGTAGGGCGGTAACCACTTTTTGTTTATAACTGACGCAGTATTGTTGCTTCTGTTTTGAAAAGCGTACCAGCATAAAAATAGCAACAATAAAACTTGCGATAATACCCAAAGGTAAGGCATTAAAATGAAGTGCAGTTGGGATCGCAATAGCAGCTGTAATACCTCCAACCGCAAGCGCAATCCATAACTGTTTAACGACATGTAAGCGAGTAGACTCTAGTGACGACAGCTGTGTTCTCAGCTTTTGTTCGTATAAGGCTGAAATACGATCTTCCATGGTGAAACCTAATTATTGGGTTATTTGTTATTAAACAGTTCAGCAGCATTGACGTTTTGACGCTCTACTTCTGGAATGTCAAACAAAGGTAATGTGGTTAGCTTCATGTGGTTAGCGATGATGCTTGATGGAAACATCTCTACAGCATTATTGAAATTAGTGACAGATGCGTTAAAAGTACGACGCGCTGCAGACAGTTGAGCTTCAATTTCATTCATGGAACGCATTACAGTATCAATATTCTCGTTGGCTTTTAGTTCTGGATATGCTTCAACAGCCATACGGAAATGAGAGAGTGCAGTGCTAACTTGCTTGTCTAGAGCGGCTTTCGCATCTGTGCTGGTGGCATTGCTTGCTTGGCTACGAAGCTCTGTTAATTCCGTTAATACCGATTTTTCATGTTGCATATATGCTTTGGCGGTTTCAATTAAATTTGGTAGTAAGTCAAAACGTTTCTTCAGCATTACATCAATGCTTGATTCTGCATTGGCAACTTGGTTCTTTTTACCAATTAAACCGTTACGTAGGCTGATGTAGGCAAGGGCAATAATAACAATAACGCCGATAGTGATGAAAAGACCCATATAATTCCTTGGTATTTATATTGAAAAGACGTGATATAGCATTATAAATAAGCACGTAATTAATTGATATGCTTGTTTATATTTAAGGGGTTACGAAAAAGCCCTGCGAATGGCAAGGCTTTAGACGTGGTTCAATCCATTTTTACATAAAGTAAAGGGAGGCCGTTACGATGCGACGTGAAGTGGCACTGTTTTTTCAGCAAGGTTTTTGGTCATAACACAGAACTGGCGACGTGGCACAAAGCCATGGCGTTCGTAAAAAGTACGAGCACCCGCATTACCAATATTTACTTCCAGTGATAGGGCTTTAACACCATCGTTCATAACACGATCTTCAACTTGCGGCATTAATGATGCGCCAATGCCTTTTTGTCGCCACTCTGGTTTTAAATAGAATTGGTCAATAAACCCTACTTTACCGCCATGTTCAAGGCTGAAGGCATAACTTACCACAAGGTGTCCTGCGACACAGGTCTCACCATTTTCTTCAACTTCAATAAACCAAGCTTGCCCAAGCTCTGGTGTTGATAATAGTTGTTTTACCGCTGTTGCTGTTTGCTCTACCTTTTGCGGTAGGGCTTCGTAAGCAAATAATTCGTCAATGAGATTGAGAAAAGTATCAAGAGATGAAAGCACAGGTTTCGTTAACGAGATTTTCATACGGAGTCCCTAAGTAAGATCTATACACAACCAATTAAGCTATCAATGAACTATAGATCTGAAAGTCTGAATGTAAACGTAATCAAAAAATAAATGATGTATTGTTCGATATGCTAATAATAGATTGTTTGCATAATAAATAGATTTGTAACTCTTCGATAATGAGACCAGAAACACGAAAAAATGTTCATATTTTAGATTGTAACCTCATAATTTTTTTATGAAGTCTCTCGACTGACCGAACCCTAGTATCAAAACAGAGATCAAAGCCGAGAGCCATTTCTACACTTAGTGCTTTATGTCTTAGAAATTAGATAACACCAAGTTCACGTAAACGTTCCATTAAATACTCATGTGCGGTGTATTTTTCTGAAAGGATAACGTCTGGTTTTGGGTGTAAAAACAGAGGTAATGAAATACGTGATTTTGTTTTATCTGCGCCTTCTGGGTTTATCACACGGTGAGTTGTGGATGGGAAATAACCACCGGAAGCTTCTTGTAGCATGTCACCGATATTGATAATTAAATGACCAAAATCGCAAGGCACATCAATCCAACTACCATCTTTGGCTTTAACTTGTAGCCCCGGCTCGTTAGCAGCAGGCAAAATGGTTAATAAGTTAATATCTTCATGGGCTCCTGCACGAATCGCGCCTAGCTCTTCGTCGCCTTGCAGCGGAGGATAATGTAGGATGCGAAGCAATGTTTTCTCACTGCCATCAATCATACTTGATAGTGATTGAGTGTATTTAGCGGAAACCTCATTAGGTGAATATTGTTCAACCCAACTTAGTAACTCTGTCGCAAGCGCATTGGCTTCTTGATAGTACTGTTGAATATCTTGTTTAAGTTCAGCTGGGCACTGACCCCAAGGGTAGTAGTGGAAGTATTCTTTAATATCTTTTTGGGTATGCCCCTTGGCGGTTTCTGAAACGTCGGTTGGAAACAGCCCGTCTTGGGTTTCTACATTAAAATGAAACGCAGTTTTTTCTTCACTATTAAAAAAGTCATACCACTTATCATAGATTTTTTGGACTAATTTTTGTTGGATAGGATGATTTTTTAGTACCCCAAAGCCTGTCTCTCGTAGGGATTCGACAAAAAGCTGCTTTGCATTATCTGCTGTGTAATCTACGGCTTCCAGTTTCATTAATATGATTCTCCAACGGTATCTTTTTATTTGTAGTAATCGTTTAGCTGAGCGCCATATATTCTATTTTGGAAACAAAGATGTAACAAGGATGTGGCGGGTAAAGTTCAGAAACATAGTATCCATGAGAGGAAATAATCAATAATAGTGGTATTTATCTTGCGTGCAGTTAAGTAAAGGTTAAGGGAGTTGTTAACAAAATAGGATAAAAATGATGGAGAAGGCAGAAGATGAAAAAGAAATTAGCAATACTATGTTCCTGCTTATTCATTAGTATGAGTATATTCGCAGGTACGATTAATCCATTTACGATCTCGTCAAAGTATGAACAAGGTTATAAGGATTATCAAACCTATAGCGGTAACGTGGTGATGCATATTCGGCGTGGTATAGCGGTTAAAATCGCCAGTGCTCATATTCATAGCGATAAACAAGAAACGATTTATCAAGGTGATGTAGCGGTGAGCTTTCCTTTCACCAATGAGAAAAATCAATTCGTGGTGATAACCTCAGATAAGGTAACGGTTAGAAAAGAGCAAGATAATAGCATTACCTTGTTGGCTAATAGCATCAAGGTACATTACGAATCAGAGTAAAATGAGGACAATAAGGCATTTATCGCTTTGATGGGAGCAATAAGTTTTTAATGCATCTTTGTTATTTGGTCTTATAATACCGCTCTTTTGTAGCAATTAGCGGAGCCAGTTAATGAGGCTTGATAAATTCTTAGGTACCACATTGGGTATCACCCGTAGAGAAGCCGGTAAACTTCTTCGAGATAAAATGATTGAAGTTGATGGCGAAATCGTCCGTAGTGCTTCGTTTTCAGTCAGTGACGATAACGATGTGGAATTTAACGGTCGCCCGCTAAAGCTGCAAGGTCCTCGTTACTTTATGCTTAACAAGCCAGAAGGCTTCGTCTGCTCTCATGTTGATGACTTCAATCCAACTGTTTTTGTTTTGTTTGATGAAGTAAGCCCAGAGAAAATGCACGTAGCAGGTCGTTTAGATGGTGATACAACGGGTTTAGTGTTGTTAACCGATGATGGTCAATGGTCTCACCGTATCACTTCGCCACGTCATTTATGTTCAAAGACCTATTTTGTTGAAACGGCCGATCCAATCACTGAAGATTACATCACGCAATTTGAAGCAGGTGTACAACTTCGCAGTGAGAAAGAATTAACACGCCCAGCTAAATTAGAAATTCTTGGCGAGCGTGAGGCGTTGCTGACAATATCTGAAGGTAAGTACCACCAAGTAAAACGTATGTTCGCAGCGATGGGTAATAAAGTGGTTGGCTTACACCGTGAGCGTATTGGTACCGTTGAGCTTGATGAAGATCTCGCGCCTGGTGAGTACCGACCACTAACAGCAGAAGAAATTGCATCATTTCTAAAATAATTAGTTGGTGATGTTAATTTTATAAATTATATGCTGTAATAATAGGCGTAAATATGAAGACTTGTTTTTAGTCTGCATTGTTTATGCCTTTTATTTTATTAGATAAATACAGAATACGTGTAGCGAAGGGGATGCGGAAAAGGAAATAGCTCTTTTCCATATTAGAAAGGTTCTGTATACGTGTTTTATCGTAAAATATAAGCTTCATATGGAATATTAGCTCATAAGAGGTGCTATGAACCAGCAAGACAGCCCAAGGTTGAGCCTGCAATTGATATTGATCCTTGGCGCAATAGCTGCGCTTACGCCTTTAGCGATTGATATGTACCTGCCCGCAATGCCGAACATTGCCAAAGACTTTTTAGTTTCTCCCAGTTTAGTTCAGGTTACATTAACCGTATTCACCGCAGGTTTTGCTTTCGGTCAATTGATTCATGGGCCTCTGGCTGACAGTTATGGCCGACGTCCAATTTTGTTACTCGGTACTATCAGTTTTACTGTTTTAACCGTATTAGGTGCGTTGAGTACGAGTATCACAGAACTGACTGTTATTCGTGTTTTACAAGGTTTTGCAGGTGCTGCCGCAGCCGTCATCATTAGTGCATTAGTACGTGACATGTTCGAGCGTGAAGAGTTTTCTCGTACTATGTCGTTTGTTACTTTGGTGATGACAGTGGCCCCCTTACTTGCCCCTATGATTGGTGGTCATTTATCGGTATGGTTTGGCTGGCGTGCGGTATTTTGGTTTTTGTCTATTTTTGCTGTCATTGTTTTACTTTCCATTGTTTTTAAAATTAAAGAAACATTACCAAAAGAAAAACGTATACCTTTCCACTTTTTATCTATTATCCGCAATTACATAAAACTACTGTCTAATCCAGTGGTTCTCGGCTTGATACTGTGTAGCGGCTTTTCATTTTCAGGCATGTTCACTTTCTTAACGGCGGGGTCGTTTGTTTACATTGATCTTTATGGTGTAAGTGTTGAAAACTTTGGCTTTTACTTTGGTTTAAATATCATTTGCTTAATCCTAATGACCAGTATAAATGGGCGTTTTGTAAGGAAAAAAGGCACCCATTGGATGTTACGCCTTGGATTAGTTATTCAGCTGTTTGCCGGTGCGTTAATTGTTATTGGTCAGTGGCTAGATTTTGGACTCTGGGGCGTTGTTATCCCTGTTATGCTATTTGTTGGTGTGCTATCGATTATTGGTAGTAACTCAATGGCTTGTTTACTTGCACGTTATCCTCAAATGGCTGGTACTGCTTCTTCATTAGGCGGCACATTCCGTTTTGGTGTTGCATCTATTGTCGGTAGTATTGTTGCGTTAATGCCAGACAGTACGGCATGGCCAATGGCAGGAACGATGGCTGTTTGTGCAGTATTGTCTGCGGGTTTTTACTGGTTCTTAGCAAAAGACGCATAAAGCATTTTATTTTTACAGATGTCGCTGAAAAAAGTACGCCAGAGAAGACTCTCTGGCGTACTTTTTTGTGATTATCGAAGGTAAATAGTAACTTTAAACACTGTTTTAATTTACCAATCGTAATGCTTCATTGGATCATCTTCACGGTAAACAATCCAACCAGTTTCGTTTTTATGTGTATCGCAAATATTGCGATAAGAAGTGTCCTGTTTAATGGTGGCATTGATGGTTTCTATAATAGAAAGATCTTTATCTTGTGGATTAATATCATCACAAGGCAATTCCCATAACATGACCCCACCTAAATGATAGTCGTCTTTAGCTAAATGGACTTTTGAGCGGATCGTGGGTAACCCGTTATAATAATGTGTCGTGTTATTCTTTGTTACAGTATCTCGGCAAGCGTAATGTTTATCTTCCTTAACTAATACACCGTAAGTGGGGGCATGGCGAGGGTAGGCAGGTAATCCTAATGTAATACGTTGCGGATCTAAGTGGCGCTCTATTAACCAGTAATTTAAAGCATTGACTGAATCTTTATAGCTTGAGTGATCTTCATTTTGCATGTCATAAGTCATTAAATGAACCGTATCAAAGGCATTTAATGCAACATCGAGATAGCCAGCACCTTTTCCATCGTCATTAGGTTTATCTTTACTGCCAATGATCGCTGCGGTGAAATATTTATCTTCTGCATGAAGCCTATCTGCTAATCGGTTAACAAAATCAGCATATTGATTAGCACCATCTCCAACTTGAGGGTACTCCCAATCAAGATCAATACCGTCAAAACCGTAGGTATTTACAACATCCATCATGTCGTTGATTAGGTTTTCTCGATATTCTGGCGATGCGGCTATTTTTTCGTAAACGATGTCACGACCAATGATGTTATCGTCACTTTCATTTTTCTCGCTATCTCGCCAGCCACCAAAGGAAATAAATACTCTTCCATCAGGGTTTTGCTCTCTAAATTTTTGAATAGTGGAAGTAAGCTTATTTATTTTATCTGCAGATAGGGGAGCAACGTGTCCATCAGGGTGATATATCCCTTCTTTATCCATATTGGCGCTAGGGTTCATGAAGGCAATATTCAGATCACTGATTTCATTTGAATGCGGATTATCAAACCACTGATCATTGGCATCTTTCATATAGCTCGCATATACCACATTACGAAACTCTGTAATCTTTGCAGGTTTTGGTTCCTGAGCAACATATCCATTATAGTCATCCGAAGAGTTGCTATTGCTGTTACATGCGGTTAGTGATGTGGCAGCAATTAAAGCGGCTAAAAGAGTGTATTTCATCTATAAACCTTATTCCTTGTTAATTGATAACGTTCACAGTGATTATTCACAAATATATATTCACCACCTGAATGAGTGTCACAAAGCATTTTTCTTTAAAAGTAATGTTATATTGCAATTTTAAATTTGTATTTATTATAATCAGCCGAGTTAATTGTATTGATGAGGTTTATTTTTAGATTTATATTCTGTGTTGGTTGGTTAATTCCATCTTAATTGATAGATAAAACCAGCTAATATTTTCAATACATTGCTGCTTTTTTATTAGGGTATAACTCGTTATCATTGGCACCTATCTCACCTGACAGTAGCGTACGATAAGTGGAAATTTCTAACAGGAACCTTGGTTCTTGGTTAAACATTCGTAAGCTTGTTTTTAGCCGTATTTATTTTTGATTTTCTAAAATTATGACTTCTTTTTATAACGAAATTCTACATGTGGTAACGGAAGGGTTATCAACTCTGGTTACTGCGCAAGAGTCTGGTAAAACCCAGAAAAACCCGGTCAGTGAGACGGTTTTTTTAAGCGCGTGGGTGACGAAGATGATCAAACAACAATGTTTTGATCACTGTGTGTCTAAGACATTACTGCAATGGCAGAAACAATCTCGCACAATGGGCAAAAATGCGCAGCTTAAAGTACAATTTGAGCGTATTAAAAATACCCTTAGTGCGTTAAATGATGCTGATGGTCATTCAACGGTTATTACCGCTGAGCTAATAGATGATTTCTATCGTGTTGTAGAAGCCGCAGATTGGTTAGTGACTAACGAGTATGAAGTGAACCGCAAAGTGTCTCATCATACCGATGGTCAAGCATCATTAGTGGTGTGTGCTGCGCAATACAAGTCTGCGATGAATGAGCAGGGTACATTAATAAAACCCCTTTCTTTTTATATTCGTGGTAATGCGCAGCAATTTATCGATTTGGCCTACCAACAAGGTATTTTGCTGTTTAAGATCACCGACTACAAATCTAAAGTGAAATTCCACGGTGAGTATGTGATTTATCCTGATAATGCTGGTACACATTTACCTGAATTACCCACTGTGACGAATTAATCGCTTACAGAAAAAAAGAAAAGCCGCATAAGACTCTTTTAAAAAGATGACCTTATGCGGCTTTTTTGTTAAGAGAAGTTAACTTTACGGTGAGTTTCAACTCACTTGTCGATTAACTTGCTGTTGCGTTTTCACTGGTTTGTTTATTGGCTTTTGCCGTGATCAATTTTAATAGTACAAGTACAAATGAACCACCACCACAAACAAGTAATGTTAATGCTAGATTGCCAACATGTGCGACATGATCTAGGCCAAAACCGATGATTAAGTAATAGAACAAGCCAAGTAATGCACCCGCTGTTCCTAGGTGGTTTCGGTAATTGATTAAAGCAGTACTTAACAAGTTAGGTAATGTTAAACCAAATGACAGTGATACCAATGCCATTGGAATGAAGAACCAAACAGTTTCTTGTAGTAAGTAAACACCTAAACCAGCTGTCAGCATCATTAATGTCGATAACATTACGATGAGTTCACCGCGAATATGTAGGCGTATCAAACGAATATTAAGTAGTGAACCTAAAATTGAGCCAGCAGCTAAAACAAAGCTCGTATTACCAAAAAACTTAACGCTAGCTCCTAAGTGTTCAAACATAAATGGTGCAATGCTGTAGTAAGAGAACAGGGCAATATTTGCCAGCCCTATCATTAATGCGATATACCAAATATGTCCATCACGGATCATTTTATTTGCCACTAAAAACAAGCTATCACGTTTAATGTGGTTTGGTTTTGTATCTGGTAATGCAAAGCCACCCCAAAGTAATAGCAGTGATAACATAATCACCATTGCTGCGAAAACCCAAGTATAACCACCGTGAGCCGTCAACCAGCTACCAAGTAACATACCAATCACAGGGCTAAGACCAATACTTGTTGACGCAATAGAGAAGATTCTTGCTAAACTCGCGCCTTCAAAGCTATCTCGTAAAATGGTTTGGGTACATACAGAGCCAACAGCTGCACCAAAAGCACACGCACCAAAACCGTAAAGTAACCCCTGAAATGTTGGTGCAAAGTAACAAAATAGTGCGGCAGCAATACAAATTGCTATACCTAATAGGGTTGATAAACGACGTCCAATCACATCACACATGGTTCCCCAGAATACGACGCCAACGGCAAAGACCATAAAAAAGATCGATAGCGCTTGAGCTGCATCTGAGGTGGTTACTGAAAAGTGATTCTTAATCGATGTTAGCGCTGGGCTATACATCGTCTCTATGAGCTGTGGAAACATTAATAGCGAAATCGCTAATAATGTCGAGATTGTTTTTTTATTCATGACTTCCTCTTTGACGCTTGATCATCCACCGACGAAAGGCTAAAAACCGATATTGTTCAGTGGATGATACGTATTACTGCCATCGCTAATTCGTGAAGTGCGAGACTGTTATTTCAATGATGAGAAGTATATAGTGTTAATGATTGGTGTAATATTAATATAAGAACAACAAATGTCACTTTAAGGACAAGTTGCAGAAAGGAGCTGCTAATATGGCTTATATTCGAATGGAAGATCAGTTTTGTGCTGATGATTATCATGGTCTTGTTGTTGGGCTTGCTGCTGATTTAGCAGAGCATGATTCTGGTTATCACACTCATAGCAAAGATCAGTTATTGTTTTCTCATCATGGTTGCATGGTGATTAGTTTAGATGGTGTGAAGTGTGTGTTGCCGCCAATGCGTGCAGCTTGGATCCCAGCAGGAGTGGAGCACAAAGCACAAACATCCAATGTTACGCAATACCGTTCTTTGTATTTTGACCAAGATTTACAACCACAATTGCCGAGAGAACTAAAAATATTTGATATTAACCCTTTAATGTCGGCATTAATGGAGCGTATGGCGTTTTGGGCGTTTGATAAACCCAATAATGAGCAAGTTAATTCGGTGAAACTCTTAATTGAAGAGCTCAATCTTGCGAAAGATAGTCACTTGAATTTACCTATTCCAGCCGATCCTCGTTTATCCTCATGGTTAGCTGATATTGATGATGAGGGGTTTGTTGCTCCATCATTAGCAGAACTTAGCCTTATCGTAGGAGCGAGTGCAAAAACCATCACCCGTATTTTTAATAAAGAAGTGGGTATGCCATATCAAAGTTGGCGCCAACAATGGCGTTTATTAGCCGCTATTGAATTGCTGTCATCAAATTGGCGAGTGACAGATATTGCTCATCGGCTAGATTTTTCAAGTGATAGTGCTTTTATTCGTTTTTTTCATGATAAGGCTGGCGTTACACCCTCTAATTTTATTACAGAGTATAAGTAACAATTTTCGATGTTCTTAAACTGTCTGCTTTATTTGGTCTTAACTGTGACGAGCAAAAAAATAAAAACGTTATTCATACATGGTAAGCTACTTAAATAATCGTTTGAATTGACGCCATCCTTGACCTGATTTTTGCGAAAGAATTACCATTGGTGAACATAAATAACGCCTTCATATTATTTAATATATTTTCCGTACTAGGTTCTCATCCTTGTCGTTTTGCAGTTGAATCTTCATCTCGCTAAGGCATGATATATTTATCAGTTATTATTGTTTTTCATATCAAGACACATTGAGCAGATAACGATAATCATTATTCAAGGCTAACAGACATATATGGATATTTATGCTTGCTTGTTGTGCTGAGCGCGAAGAGTTTCATCACTCAGCGCCGTTAGTTTTATCATTTGATGAAGCCTTAACCTTTTTTCCTTTTCAGCTTGAGTTCTATGACTGGCATGACTGTCTTGCTATGTATCGAGCATACCCAGATGGGCACCGGGAACCGTTAGAGGGGAGCTGTTCATTCTATATTGAGCACATCGAATCATTAGAAGGGGGGAAAGCATGGGTAGATAGCATTCCTACTGGTTTAGTTGAAAAAGCCCGAGGCTATGCTGAATTTGGGGTGTACATGCTCAAGATTGCAGCATTGAGTCAGAAAGCCCGAGAGCTATTACTCCAACGTCCTACCTTATTGTATTTGGTATGCGAACAATATCCGTTAGATCAAGATGAAGTGTTAGCACTGTGCGAATTAGGTCAACGTGAAATCCTTACTCAACTTGGCTTAGCTTCGAGTCGTTCAGCATTGCGTTTTCTTGATCGGATTGAGAGTGATTTTTCAACCCGTTCGATTGTGATTATTATTCACCGCTTGCTCGATCCTGAATTGATGTCGTTTCAACTGTTTAAACATTATAAAACGATCACTAACTTAACCTTGCAGATCTATCTGCAATGGCCAACGTTAACAGGTACGCCGCTTGGACGGCATATAGCGCAAACCAATCAGCGTGAACGTTTTCAAATTAATCAAATTTTATCTGACGTTTTCCAGCTTGCTTATCGCGTATTAGATGTTGATTCAATCAAGCGTATTCATGCAGTGACTTCTTATGAAGAGTTACGAGCGTTACACGACAGGTGGGTGGTGGCGCAACACAGTATCAATTTTGTGCCCGATGCTAATTCCAATAAGCCTTACGTGATCCCTTTTGAAGGTAATAACAACATTGTGCCTATTCGCGATTATCAAGAACTTGAACAAGAGGGGATTGAACAAAATCACTGTGTGGCGATTTACCACAACCGGATCATTAAAGGCGAATATTTGGTGTATAAAATGTTCATGCCAGAGCGTGTTACCATTGGTTTAAAACGGCATTATTTCGTTAATGGACGAGTTAGTGGGACATATACAGTGGATCAAATCCAAGCCCGTAATAATAGGATGCCATCTTCTGAAACATTAGAGGCTGTTTATGGTTGGTTAGACAGTATGAAGTCAGCTAAGCCATAATACGGGTTGAATTTATTGGGTTACTCTTAAAGGAAAGCAATGCGGTTACTTCATTCGATAAAACGTTATGCCCCAACAGAAGAAAAAGCACCGCATTCTCACGACGATTTTGTACAACTTTTTTATATCCACCAAGGTTGCGGTATTGCTAGAACAGAGGATAAAAGCATACTGGCTGTTAGTGGACAACTTATTTGGGTGCCCCTAAATCACCGTCATCACTTGAAAGTGTTGAAAGATACCAGCTTAAGTATTATTCATGCTTCACCAGATGTTATTCCTCATTTTTACAATGAGATGGCGATCATCTCGACCAATCGCTTAATGGTGCAGGTGATGGCAGAAATTGAGTCGCAAGACATTGGCTGTGAGCAAGGTGCTGACAGCAATAGCGATGTTCAACACCATTATTTAGCGGTATTTCTCGATCAACTCAAGAAACAAAATTACCAGAGCGATGCTTATCAAAGTAATCATGATATTGATAAACGCTTGTTGCCGATTATTGAAGCGCTGACTATTGAACCTGATATTAAACTGTCTTTAGACCGTTTTGCTGAGCACTGTGGTGCATCTTCTCGGACTCTCAATCGTTTATTTATCAGCACATTTGATCAACCATTTCGCGAAATAAGACAGCAGTTGGTTATGGCAAAAGCATGGCAGTTGAGTCGCGCAGGTGTCGCGCATACAGATATCGCATTAGATTTAGGTTACAACAGCTTATCTGCCTTTTCTCATGCCTTTAATCGTTTTAAACAACACAAAGCTAGCCAGAAGTTGGCGAAAAATCACAACTCGTTGTCGCTAGTTCAACAACAAGACTAAACACATCTGTTTAAGATAATGACATCAATTAAGGAGATTGTTGTCATGTCTTTACTACGTTTACTTTCTATCAGTTTATTAATGGCGTGCAGCTATTTCTTCGCCTCTGATATGTATGCACCTAGCTTACCTGTAATGTCTAAGGCATTGAATGTGTCATCGACAGCAGTACAACAAACGGTGAGCACGTTTTTCATTGCGTTAGGTTTAAGTCAATTAGTGTGTGGCGCTGTCGCAGAACGCTTCGGTCGTCGTCCTATCGCGATATTAGGTGCGGTGATATTTATCATCGGCTCAGCGCTTTGCTTACACGCTGATCAACTCTCAGGTTTAATTATTGGACGTGCCGTACAAGGTATGGGTGTTGGGGCGTTGTTTTTATTATGCCGAACCATAATGCAAGACTCATTAACTAAAGAGCAGTTGGTGGATGTGATGTCATGGTTTAGTATTTTATTTATGTGTTTACCCGCCTCTACACCGGCTATTGGTGGTTATTTAGAAAGCCATTTTGGCTGGCATAGTAGCTTCTGGTTTATGTTGGGGTTAGCAGTACTGCTATTTGTAGTTATTGCCTTAGGTTTAAAAGAAACCCACTTAGAAAAGAATATTCATGCGACAAAACCAAGGGTTGTTGCTCGTGATTACTCCATGATTGCAACTAATCCGCAGTTCTTACGCTATTTAATCATGATGGTGATGGCGAATGGTGGTGCGCTGGTGTTTTATTTGATGGGGGCGTTTATTGCGAATGAACAATACCATTTACCTGTACAATATTTTGGTATGTCTTCATTGTTGCTTATTGGTTGTAGTTTGTGTGCGCGTATTTTTTATATTCGTTTTCTAAAATATACCGCGACAGAAGGGCGAATCATTAAAGCAGCAAGTTTTATTATGTTGCTTGGTGGGTTGACGATATTATCGAATGTGGTATTTCACAGCATGGCGACGATCATTATCGGCATGGGTATCTATTGTTTTGGCGCGGGTTTAACCACCTCTGTCGTGGCAGTCAGTGCGCTGTATTTATTCCCTAAGCATAAAGGACAAACGGGAGCGTTGTTTGGCTCATTACAAATGGTTGGGATCTTTACGTTAACCTTTATTGTGAGTCATTTAGCCAGTGTTGAATGGGTGATGGCATGTGTACTTACAACGATGGCATTACTTAATATGTCTGTACAACGCTGGTGGAATGATAATTCTGTCGTGTTGGCAAAAGCGTAAATAAAAAGCGCCTATTGGCTTGAAGGCTAATAGGCGCTTTTATGTATGCCGATTAATCTAAATCGCTACGTTTTAGGATTAAATTAGGATTCGGGCAATTATCTTGGTAAAAATCAAACTGCTCAGGATCAATCACACCAGGATAATCATTACTGTAATCACCCATATTTTTGATGATTTGAAAATGCAGATGGGGCGCCCAACCCCCATTTTCTTCCGTGTTACCCACAGCAGTAAATTGTTGGCCTCGACTAATATGCTGACCAACAGTTAATTGCGATAAATACTCTGTCGCTGTATGTCCGTAAAGAGTATAAAAAACATGCCCATCGAGCGCGTGTTTTAAAATAACAGTAGGGCCATAGTCACCGTTTGCTGCATGATTTGCGATACCATAAATTTCCCCATCAAGTGGGGCATAAACAGGAACGCCAGCAGGTACGCCTAAATCAATCGCCATGTGAACAGTGCGATTAGGAGAGTCGGTAAAGTTCTCTTTATCTTGATAAATCAAGCGGTGTTCAGCATATCGACCAATGACTATTTGTGCATTGGTGGCAATGGCTTGTTTTACGATTTCATCAGCGAAAGTATGCTCGTCAGTGACTTGCTGCCATAAATGACTACTTGGTGTTAAATCGACAACGTATCCTGTACCGAATTGTAATTCTTTGGGTATCACAGGATGAAACTCATGTGCACTGAGTACATTTTCGAAAGGGGTTTTCGTTTGTGTCATGCTGCTTCCAAATCTGATTGTGTGTTTTTATTCGTGCTCTTCGTTGGTACCACCACCATTGCGGCAAGATAGCCGATGACAGCAATCCCCGTTGGCAATAATAAGTGCACATTGACCATCATAGCAGTCAAATAACCAGTTAATGTCCACGCCAAGCCAACCATTGCACTAGAAAGCGCCATAGCCCAACCTTGATCGATATCACTCGCGCGATCTGAAAGGGCAGTGATGTAAAGAGGAAAACATAACGCAACCATGGATGCAGCAAAGATCATCGCAACCACATGAGAGGTCGGGGTTGGAGTGATCGCAAGTAATAACATGCCAATGGCAGATAATGCTGTTGTTGTACGTAGTGCCGAATTAACTGAAAAACGCGATAAGATCAGACGTGGCAATAGTAATAGTGAAAGGATCATTACGACACCAATTCCCATCATAAAGTATTGGTAGAACGCACTTTCTACCGAAATATTCCATTTCTGCGGGAAGATAAACGCAATGTTTTGGAAATAGAGGCTCCAGCTAAATTGGCAAATAAAAACGATAAACAAACAGTTCATTAAGCCTTTTTGACTACGTTTTAACGGCTTTACAAACGAGAAAGGGTTTTCTGTTTTTACAATGTGTTGAACAGGTAAACGCACCACAAACATCAAGATTAAACTAATAAGTGCAATGACGAGGCAGGCATAAAATGGTGCTTGAGCGCCATAACTAGATGATAATTTACTGCCAAGTGCTGGGCCAAATGACATGGCTGCTGTCATAACAACAGCAACTAAACTCATCAATGTTGCTTTGTTTTTCCCTTTGCTGTTATCAGCCAAAATCGCTTGTGCAATAGGTTGGCTTGCCGAGCCTAAGCTGTTGATCATATTACCGACAAATAAAATGATCACCGAGCTCACCACAATCGCATAAATCGGTAAGGCGAAACCAATAGCTGCAATCATCAAACAAATGGCAATCACGGTCTTACGACTGAACTTATCGGCAAAACGCGCAATAAAAGGGGTAAAGAACATCGAAATAAATGGGGCGGCAGACATTACTGTACCAAACAACATACGACGTTGTTCAATTGGCATACTCTTGGCAAATTCCAACGAATGATCAGTTAAAAATAAGCTGACGTATGCAGGGATCGTAATAAAAAATCCGGCAGATCCAAGAAAGATAATGATGTATAGCGTTATAAGCGTAAATAAGGGCAGCTGTTGAGCGGTGCGGTGTTGGTTGTGCATCTTATTCTCCCAGTGAATATGCGCGCTATTCTAATTCTCTTGGGGTAATTGGCAAACACTATCGTAAAGTTTCCGTTACCTTTAGTTATCCGAGGGAGTTTCGAAGTAAGTTTTAAAAATATGTGTCCTTATACAATCTAATATTCATCACCTTTCATTAACTTATTGATGGAAAATTTAACTGTAATCGAAAAGGCTGCATGATAGGTGTTTTAAAAGCGGCTAAAAGCCGTATAGAAGCGTTAGCCGATAACCCGAAATTTGAGTTATGGAGAACAGAGTGAACGTAAGGAAAGCGAACAAACAAGACTCCGGTAAGTTGCTAGAACTTATTGGGTATAAAGCTGAGTTTGACCGAAGTATGAAAGGGTTCAACGGCGAAATCTCCACAAATAAAGGCAAGATTGAACGAACCTTATTTGGCGACGTTCCGTTTGCTCACGCTTTGCTATTGGAAGTCGACGGCAAAGTTCTGGGTTTCGCCTTATTTCATTATCGCTATTCTTCCTTCCGAGGTCAGCCATCTATTTGGCTTGATGACTTGCTAGTTGTTGGTCGGCATAGGTCAAAGGGATATGGTGCCGAACTTATGCATGCTTTGAAAATTGAAGCAGGAAAGTCGTTAGCTTCTCACATTTCATGGACAGCTAGCCCCTACAACACCAAAGCCCATAATTTCTATAAGAAGCTAGGCGCAGAAGTTGAACGGATGGATGGTCAGCGTCCGTATTTCCGTTTGGCAATGTACGACTAACAAACGGTCAAGAAATCAAAATACCATTCCTAATCTGACAGAATCGCTTGGTGATCACATATGAGTTAGCTACTAGGCTAACTTATATTTGCCCCATTATCATTCAGATCAAATACTCATTCATATCGCATTAACGTAATTTTGGATTAGTTTTATTTACTGTGTATATCAACAGTTATAATGAAACGTGGTGATTTTATCGTTTGAGTTCTGTTTTTAATAAGACTGATTAAATACATTTTTTATTTATCACATTCTCTCATTGAACGTCAGGCGTGAAAAATTGTTATTAACTTAATGATAAATATAGATTATATCTAGTATGATAAGTTTATTTGCGTGTGTTTTTGCGCGAAAGTAAGAATGCTTATTAATATACTGTTATGTGTTTGGAGGGGAAATGGTTAGGGAAGCGACAAAAGACGATTGCGTAAAATTAGCGGCATTGTCCATTAAAGTCTGGCTAGACACATATGCTCGAGAAGGTATCAAAACTGAATACGCTGAGTATGTCTTGTCTACTTTCACTACAACCTACTTCTTAGAAATATTGGATACGATTAAATATCGTGTGTTTGTAAGTGAAGAACAGGGAGTTATTCAAGGCTATATAATGGTTAATCTTGAATCGCATTATCAAACGTCCAGTAATGGCTTTGAAGTCGAAAAACTATATGTCGATATCACTTTTAAAGGGAAAGGGTTAGGTCGAAAGCTCTTGAATGAAGTCGAAAATCAGTTGGGTAATAAATACTGGCTTTACACTTGGGTTGAAAATGAATCCAATGGATTTTATGAGCATCTGGGGTTGAGTCGAATAGGGCTTCTAACCTTTGAGTTTGCAGGGGCTTCAATAGAAAATAACGTGTATCAGTCAGCCCACACATAACAAATAAGGATATGTGTCGCGTAGCCGACACCTATCGAAGTGTTGGACAAGCCCAAGCCTCCTTATATAAGTAAATATTGGAAATATCATGAAGGGTGATGCCAAAAAGAAGTCGAGCGTTATCCTTGGTGTGAACCAATAATATTAATACCCTGATTTATAATAAAATCCTCTTTAATTCTGTAGCGTGAAAGCCATTATCCTTATTATTGAACGTCGGTTATCTGGGTCGAAATATTCCCGTTAATTGCATGACATGTTGGCAGCAGGGGCAAAAGGGTTGGGCTTTTATACGTACCGTTTTATTCGGTGAGGGCAACGTCAGTTACCCTGCTAACATGAACATAAATTGGATGGCTTGAAGCTGTGTTTTATCATCACCACAAGCCGCAATAATGCCTAAACATGGAGATGAAACCCGGCTTTGTCTCCATCTCTCTTATCTCCATTCTCTTTCTTTTAGTACTCGTGTTATTCCTATATCAATTTAGGCGAGATATTTTTGATTTCTGCTAATGAATAAACCTGTTTATTTGTCCAGTTATAATGCAAATCGTAAATTTTGATGCTTAGACTTCGTTTTAAATAAGAAAAAATGCTTAATTATCTCAGCTTCTATTTATAAGATATTGATATATATGATGTAATATTCATAGCTGTGTTTTTAATCCGACGGTTTAAACAGTTCTTACTTTTATCATGAGTAATTAATCAATTGAGGGTGTTTTTTTGCGACCAAGGTAATGAAAATAAATGTTTTTATTTATTAGAATGTTGAATATTTGCTGTATTAATAAAGCGTATAACGTAAGAATGCTTATTAATATACTGTTATAGCGCATTCATGCTCAAGGAGAAGAGTCGTTGAAACAGAGTAAAAGTGAGTTTTGGTCAGGCGAGGAATACGACGCGCAGTATGGTAATTCGTATGTAGGTGAACTGTCGTTCTTTCAAGACCTTATATTTCATCAAAAGGTTTCATCGTTGCTAGATGTCTGCTGCGGAACTGGTCTAGTTACAATCCCATTAACAAGGAATTTATCCCATGTGGTGGGTATTGATTTTTCTCGTTCAATGATTGATTTTGCTAAGTACAAGTCGTCAAGCATTAGCGATATTACGTTTTACGAAATGGACGCAGCACATTTCAACTTAGAAACCGTTTTTGATCTAATTGCTATGACGGGTAATGCCTTCCAAGCGTTTATTTCAGACGTAGACTTTTCATTGATGCTAAAGAACATTAAGAGTCATATGCATGCTAACAGCCTTTTTGTATTTGACTCTCGGCTTCCATGTCCTCAACATTTCGAAACAACAAATGGTTACGAACATTGGTCTTCTTACAAAAGTCCAACAGGTGAAAACGTCGAAGTCTACGGTTTGGACAGCAGGCACCCACAATTAAATAATACGATGTTGCACCATGTAAGAAGAGAATATGAAAATGGTGAGCAATATCATAGTTATATCGAGCTAAAATATCGTTCATTTGACGAGATAGTTAAGCGCTTAGAATGTAATGGCTTGCGGCTAGTGGAATACTACGCGGATTGGAAAAAGACGCCTTTGACTGAAACATCGACAAGTTTTGTAGGTGTTGTAAAACCGCTATAACAAATAAGGATATGTGTCGCGTAGCCGGCACCTATCCGAAGTGTTGGACAAACCCAAGCCACTTTATACAAGTAAATATTGGAAATAGCATGAAGGGGGATGCCAAAAAGCAGTCGAGCGTTATCCTTGGTGTGAACCAATAACTTTAACACTCTGATTTATAATAAAATCCTCTTTATTTCTGCAGCGTGAAAGCCATTATCCTTATTATCTAACGTCGGTAATTAATGTGTCTGGTGATTTATCCAGTTGATGGGTAATGCGACGTAGAGCGCGACTATAAGCATCAATCGTAGCGGGACGTTTACCTTGCAAGGTGAGATGGGTAAGGTGTTGTTCATAAAGATAATCTGAACGATGTTGCTGTGCTTTATTCATGATAAATACTCCTTTTTTAAAGGTATATTTACCGTAGTCGAGCTTATGGGCTTTCACTCTGCCGCGAAGCGGCTTCGTTCAACAAGCAATTAGACAGGGATTAAAAGCAGTGGGCTCTTCGCTTCGCTCAATTTTAGCCCACTATTTTTAACCCGTTAATCGAGCGTTATGCATTCCCTTAACTCAGAATATAAGGATTGATTTATGAGTATTCAAAAAGTGGCAATTATTACAGGTGGCGGGCGAGGAATTGGAGCGGCTACGGCTCACCTTTTTGCGAAAGAAGGCTACGCTGTATGCATCAATTATAAATCCAATTCAGACTCAGCGAATAAATTAGCTCAATCAATAATGGCTGAGGGTGGAAAGTGCATTACTGTTCAAGCTGATGTTTCTTGCGAAGATGATGTGATCCGAATGTTTTCCACTGTTGACCGCGAATTAGGTGCAATATCAATTCTTGTTAACAATGCAGGGATCTTAAAAAAGCAATCACGCTTAGAAGATATGAGTGCCGAACGAATCAACTCAATACTTACTAATAATGTCACAAGTTATTTTCTATGCTGTCGAGAAGCAGTAAAGCGAATGTCGACACGAAATGGTGGTTTTGGTGGCGTAATTGTTAATGTTTCTTCTGGTGCTGCTCGTTCAGGTTCACCAAACGAATATATTGATTATGCAGCATCGAAAGGAGCAATTGATACTCTAACGAAAGGTTTATCATTGGAAGTTGCATCTGAAGGTATCCGAGTAAATTGTGTTCGTCCTGGGTTGATTCATACTGAAATGCATGCTGATGGTGGAGAGCCAGAGAGGATCGAAAGGTTAAAAAGTATAATTCCGCTTCAAAGAGGTGGGAAACCAAGTGAGGTTGCAGAAGCCATTTATTGGTTAGCCTCAGACAAATCATCATTTTCCACAGGAAACTACTTGGATTTAGCTGGTGGGCTGTAATGCATAACAGATAAGGATATGTGTCGCGAAGCCGACATCTATCCGAAGTGTTGGACAAGCCCAAGCAACCTTATTATAAGTAAATAATGGAAATATCATGAAGGGGAATGCCAAAAAGAAGTCGAGCGTTATCCTTGGTGTGAACCAATAATATTAATACCCTGATTTATAATAAAACCCTCTTTAATTCTGAAGCGTTAAAGCCATTATCCTTATTATTTAACGTCGATTATCTGGGTCGAAATATTCCCGTTAATTGCATGACATCTTGGCAGCAGAGGCAAAAGGGTTGGGCTTTTATACGTACCGTTTTATTCGGTGAGGGCAACGTCAGTTACCCAGCTAACATGAACATAAATTGGATCGCTTGAAGCAGCTTCTTTTCATGACCCCGCAGCAGACCATAATCACGTATTCGTCGAAACCCTTTTGGTAACACATGTTGCAATATCAACCAAAGAAATTGCAACACGGGTAACGTGCGTGTCTTCATCGTTTGAGTTTGGCTATCTTTATAACGAAATGTCACCTGTTCATTATTGATATACAGAATGTCTTTATCCGCAATTACCCCTCGATAAAGGTATGTCGATAAATACAATAATGCAGGCTTTCCTTGCCCTACATGCCGACAATCAACCACCCACTTTTTCGTGATGTGATCGGGTAACGCCCACTTTAGTTCAGTAGTGAGATAGGCTAACAATCTTGCTCGCCATATTTTTGCGAGAGCAAATGCATTAAAGAGGTAGTGGTTTTTACAATTTTTCCATTGTCGTTTCTTGTCATCAAAGCCACCGCCAATGATCACCATATGAATATGAGGATGTAAATCTCGACGCCGATTATGAGTGTGTAAAACAGAAGTAAAACCGATGCGATTACCAAGGTATTTATCATTGTTAGCGAAGCTTTTTACTACACTGGCAGTCACAGTAAACATGGCTTGATAGAGTGCTTTAGGATGTTTTTTTGCCAGACATCGAAGCTCAGTTGGCAGCGTGAATGTCACCATAAAGTAATCAACAGGCAACAATTTCTGTTGCTGCTTTGCTAACCAATCGGATGTTGTTTGGTGCTGACACTGAGAACAATGACGGTGTCCACAAGACATCGCATATTCAGATTGATGTTCGCAATGCGAACATTGCCAGCGACTATGTCCTTGTTTTTCAGTGTGACACGTGAGTATCGCTTTCATGGCATAACGTATATCGTGATTGATCTGGGTTGAGTACGTAGCACAAAAGTCATCGTAATAATCACGCAATAATGATTGAAAAGTCATAGGTTCAGTTCCCATGATAGCGTTAAATCATTAGTGAGTTGATTAATGGTTGTTGTCGTATTTTCACGGGATATATCGGTTAAATGGGTATATTTCGCCGTGGTATTTAAACTGTTATGACCTAATAAGTGCTGTACTGAACGTAAATCCAAGCCTCGTTCTAACAGGTGAGTGGCATAGCTATGACGTAAATTATGAGGACTGATAGATTTCGTGATCCCACAGCTTTTAATGACGGCTTTCATTGCTTTTTGAACGCCACCGCGATCCATCACGGTATGGTTAACATTGAACGGTGAAGGAAAAAGATAACGACTATTTTTGTGGGTTTGCCAATAATATCGCAGGGCATACAGGGTTCGCCTTGGTAGTGGGATGAACCTGTCTTTACCCCCTTTGCCTTGTCGAATATGGACAAACATACGATGGCTATCAATATCACCCACTGTGAGATTTAACCCTTCACCTAGCCGTAACCCGAGGCTATATAAGGTCAGAAAAAACACTTGGTAACGCAGTTGCGAAGTGGCATTGATCAATAGGCTCACTTCGGTTGGCGTCAAAATGTCAGGTAAGGTTTTCACGTGTGGCGGCTTTACAATGTTCAGCCACTCCCAATCACGTTGAAGGACATGCTTAAAGAAAAACTGTAAGCCATTGCGATCAATTTTCACGGTACTCCATGAATGTGTTTTGATCAGTTGTGTAAAATGTTGTTTAAGATCTTCGGTAGTTAATGTGTCTGGTGATTTATCCAGTTGATGGGTAATGCGACGTAGAGCACGACTATAAGCATCAATCGTAAAGGGACGTTTACCTTGCAAGGTGAGATGAGTAAGGTGTTGTTCATAAAGATAATCTGAACGATGTTGTTGCGCTTTGTTCATGATAAATATTCCTTTTTTAAAGGTATATTCACCGTAGTCGAGCTTATGGGCTTTCACTCTGCCGCGCAGCGGCTTCGTTCAACAAGCACTTCAAGTCGGAACAAAAACAGTTGGCTTTGTTCCGCTACGCTCCACATTATAGCCAACTATTTTTGTCCGCTTAAGTGGGCGTTATACCTATGCAACCACTTGAAATTCAAAAGTATGCCTACATATTGATATCGTCAATTAATCAAATGTAGGGATACATATGTCAATTCAAAATCTAAATCCTGGCGATATTGTTGTCAGTAACTTCGGTGTTTATCAGCACTGGTCTCTAGTTTCAGATTCTTTGTGTGAAAAGGGGCTACCTATGCTCATTTCTGCAACCCAACGAAATGGCACCGTTCAAGAAGAGAGCTGGGATGTGGTGACTAAAGGTAAACATACCTATCCAGCTAAAGTTACTTACGACCGCCCAGTTCCAGAGGTACTCGAACTCGCTCGTTCTCAAATTGGGGAGTGGAAATACTCGCTAACAGACCGAAACTGTGAGCATTTTGCTAAATGGGCTACAGGTTTAAAAATGTCTTCGACTCAAGTTGTTGCTGGTGCAACTGGTGCTGTTTTGGGCGCAAGCTTAGTTGGTTTATGCTCAGAAAATCCGAAGTTTGCTAAATTTCTCGGTGGTGCATTAGCTCTGGGCGGTTTAGCCGTTTTAGCTACTAAAGCCGTCGAGAAAAAATAGGTATAAAAACAATTTAAGAGGGATTCCCAACGCTTGGCATTTTTGCTTCTACTTCAATTTTAGTGTTTATGGCACAATGCTTTAAGTTGGGTGATAGCGTTGCTCACCCCTTAATTGGGCGTTATAAATACGGGTAAGTTATTCATAATAAGGACATTCAATGAATCAGATTAATATCCAACACTTTAAACATCCTTATGCCGAATTTGTGCTTGGTTCATATGACGGTAAGCTTTGTCTTTGTGACTTTCGATATCGTAAAATGAGAAGTGCAGTTGATGACCGTATTAAGCGTAGCCTTAACGCTGAATTCGTAGAAAGAAACGACAATGTTTTAGAATCTACTAAAACGCAACTTGAAGAATACTTTCTTGGTGAGCGAAGTGTTTTCGATATTCCTTTATTACTGGTTGGTACGGATTTTCAAAAATCGGTTTGGGACGCATTAAATAAAGTAAAATACGGTGACATTGTAACGTATCAAGATTTAGCTATATCAATTGGTAATGAAAGCGCAGTGAGGGCGGTTGGCAATGCTAATGGTGCAAATGGATTGGCGATTATAATTCCTTGCCACAGGGTAATTGGCAGCAAAGGTGAGCTTGTTGGTTATGGTGGCGGTTTGTCATTGAAAAAACGTCTTTTAAAATTAGAGCAGAATCTCTTCATCTAAGTCTAAATAGTATTTATAACAGATAAGGATATGTGTTGCGAAGCCGACACCTATCCGAAGTGTTGGACAAGCCCAAGCCACCTTATATAAGTAAATATTGGAAATATCATGAAGGGTGATGACAAAAAGAAGTCGAGCGTTATCCTTGGTGTGAACCAATAACT
>NZ_PYOB01000036.1:0-27718 GCF_003026165.1 Photobacterium sp. GB-1
TGGTCACTAGTATCATTGATAAATCTTTCGACTTAACTTTTCAACGAGTGCCCACACAGATTGCATGGTCAAATTGTTAAAGAACAATACTGATTTGGTTGCTAGCCAATGGCTTGCTCCGTGTCAGCGAGCTCGCATTATAGGGAGAGATTTTTTGCTGACAAGCCCTTTTTAAAAGAAAAATGCGCGTTTGAACAATCCTTAAACAATTCATCTTGTAATGATCAAGAATCCACCTAAAGATACTCTTTTCATTAGATAAAAAACGCCCCACTTCAATGCGGGGCGTTTAGTCATAGTGATTAAATGAAGGAATTAAATTTGCTCAGCAACAATTACATCATCTTTCACAGACAGTGTTATCACTTTACCCGGAACAAATTTACCTGATAACAAGTCTTGCGCTAATGGGTTTTCAATATATTGCTGTATCGCACGTTTCAATGGACGCGCACCATAAACAGGATCAAATCCAGCTTCAGCAATCATATCTAACGCACTGTCTTCAACATCTAGACGGAAGTCTTTTTCAGCAAGGCGTTTTTTCAATCGCTCAAGCTGAATACTTGCAATATTCTTGATATTTTCTTTACCCAGTGGATGGAACACAACGGTTTCATCAACACGGTTAATAAACTCAGGGCGGAAGTGTTGTCCAACAACTTCCATTACAAGTGCTTTGATCCCCTCATAGTCAAGGTTTCCGAAATGCTCTTGAATACGATCTGAGCCCAAGTTCGATGTCATGATGATCACCGTATTACGGAAATCTACTGTTCGACCTTGACCATCAGTTAAACGACCGTCATCTAATACTTGAAGTAAGATATTGAACACATCAGGGTGTGCTTTTTCGACTTCGTCCAGTAATACTACTGAATATGGACGACGACGAACCGCTTCTGTTAGGTAACCACCTTCTTCGTAACCGACGTAACCAGGAGGCGCACCCACTAGACGCGCGACTGAGTGCTTCTCCATAAACTCGGACATGTCGATTCGAACCATTGCTTCTTCACTATCAAACATAAAGTTTGCCAGTGATTTACAGAGCTCTGTTTTACCTACACCTGTTGGGCCTAAGAATAAGAAAGAGCCAATTGGACGTTGCGGATCAGCAAGACCTGCACGGCTACGACGAATAGCATTCGCAACAGCAACGACCGCTTCATCTTGACCAATGACACGATGGTGTAATTCGTCTTCCATACGAAGCAATTTATCACGCTCACCTTCAAGCATTTTTGATACAGGAATACCTGTCGCTTTTGATAAAACATCGGCAATTTCAGTATCAGTCACTTTGTTTTTCAACAAGGTCATTTCTTGCATTTCTGCTTGCGCGGCAAGATCTAGCTGCTTCTCTAACTCAGGAATGCGACCATATTGTAACTCTGACATACGGTTTAAATCGCCAGCACGGCGAGCAATTTCCACATCAGTACGTGCTTGTTCAAGCTCTGCTTTAATATGTTGAGTACCTGACAGTGCTGCTTTTTCAGCATTCCACACTTCTTCAAGCTCTGCATATTCGCGCTCTTTTAGATCTAGCTCTTCAAGCAAATCACTGAGACGTTTATTACTTGCGGCATCATCTTCTTTTTCTAGCGCTTGCTGTTCAATCTTAAGCTGAATAATACGACGCTCAAGACGATCTAATGATTCGGGCTTTGAATCAATCTGCATACGAATGCTTGATGCCGCTTCATCAATAAGATCAATTGCTTTATCAGGTAACTGACGATCTGAAATATAACGATGTGACAATGTTGCTGCTGCTACAATCGCAGGATCGGTAATTTCTACATGGTGATGAAGCTCGTAACGCTCTTTCAAACCACGAAGAATTGCAATGGTATCTTCAACACTAGGTTCATCCACCAGCACTTTTTGGAAACGACGTTCAAGTGCCGCATCTTTCTCAATATACTGACGGTATTCATCTAATGTTGTAGCACCGACACAATGAAGCTCACCACGTGCCAATGCAGGTTTTAGCATGTTACCGGCATCCATTGAGCCTTCGCCTTTACCCGCACCAACCATAGTGTGAATTTCATCGATGAACAAAATCACACGGCCATCTTCTTGCGATAATTCGTTAAGTACCGCTTTTAAGCGCTCTTCAAATTCACCACGGAATTTTGCACCCGCAATCAATGAGCCCATATCGAGAGAAAGGACACGCTTATCACGCAAGCCTTCAGGTACTTCACCGTTAACAATACGTTGTGCTAATCCTTCAACGATGGCTGTTTTACCAACCCCTGGCTCACCGATGATCACTGGGTTATTTTTGGTACGGCGTTGCAATACTTGAATAGTACGGCGAATTTCATCGTCACGACCGATAACAGGATCTAATTTGCCCTGCTCTGCACGTTCGGTTAAATCGATCGTGTACTTCTCTAGAGCTTGGCGATTTTCTTCAGCATTAGGATCATCGACTTTTTGTCCACCACGAACTTGATCAATCGCTTGTTCAATATTTTTCGCCGTTAAACCTAATTCTTTAAATAACTCACCCAATGGGCCTTTATCTTCAGCTGCCGCTAAAATAAACAGCTCAGAAGAAATAAATTTATCTTTCCGCTTTTGTGCCAACTTATCGCACATATTAAGCAGTACGCCCATACCATGTGAAAGCTGAACTTCACCACCAATACCTGTTACTTTAGGCATGCGATCTAATAGTTCAGCTAAGCGTGAACGTAACTGGGTAATATCGATGTTCAAAAGGGTGAGCAACGGACGCACGGTACTACCATCTTGATTAAGCAAAGCCACCATAAGGTGTGCAGGCTCGATATACTGATGGTCTCGTCCTAGAGCCAGCGACTGAGCATCAGATATTGCCGATTGAAATTTGCTGGTGAATCGGTCAAGACGCATAAGTTCTCCCAATAAATATAAATAAACTAATGCTATATATATGGATACTTAACAGGTATTTTTCAACTCTATAAATCGCAATATAATGCTGCAAAAAAAAAGCGAGCGATCTTTATGAAGATCACTCGCTTAGCAATAATTAACGACGTTAACCAATTACGTGCTATTTGTTATCCGCTAACCAAATCAATGAGGCCTGACGACCTGTTACCGCTTGTCGTCGATAGGAATAAAACTGCTGTTCATCAGTAAAAGTACAATACTCTCCACCATAAACAGCTGTGATACCTAATCGATTCAAACGCTGCTTTGCTAGTAAATACAAATCAGCCAACCATTTCTCACCATGCGGAATAAAAGCACATTCGGCATTCGGATCGGCAGCCATAAATTGTTCTCGCACTTCACCACCGACCTCAAATGCGTTAGGCCCAATAGCTGGACCTAACCACGCCATAATATCGGCTGCGTTACAGTGAAATTTTTCCACTGCGTGCTCAATCACACCTGTAGCCAGTCCTCGCCATCCGGCATGAACCGCAGCAACTTCTGTTCCTTGCTTATCGCAAAATAAAACAGGTAAACAGTCAGCAGTCATGATGGCACAGGCTAATCCCGGAGAACGAGTAAAGCTACCATCAGCATCTGGTACTGATGAAAGTTCAGCATTAAGCTCAATCACATCAGCACTGTGGATTTGATTCAACCACGCAGGAGAATCCACAAGACCACAATGTTGTTTCAACAATTCACGGTTTTGATTAACAACAGCTTCATCATCCCCAACATGTAGCCCTAAATTCAATTCATGATATGGAGCTGCACTAACACCACCTAAACGGGTCGTACTTATCGCGTGCACATGTTTCGAGGCTGGCCAGTTAGGAATAATGACTTTCATTAATAATCGTCTTCGTTATTTTCTTGCGTGTCTTTACGCAAAATATCAATCATTGCCACCATATCAATTGGTAGCGGTGCATGCCATTCCATCTTCTCACCGGTGATCGGGTGATCTAATCGCAGCATACGTGCATGCAGTGCTTGTCGATCAAACGCACGCAGTGCCTGAATAAATTCAGGAGATGCGTCACGTGGCGGACGAGGACGACCACCATAAATCACGTCACCAATTAAAGGGTGGCTCATGTATGACATATGAACACGGATCTGGTGCGTACGGCCCGTTTCAAGACGTAATACAATACGTGTATGTTCACGGAAACGTTCAGCAACACGGTAATGGGTGATCGCATCTTTACCCATTTCATGTACTGCCATACAGATACGCTTAGTTGAGTGGCGACCAATTGGCTTTTCAATCGTGCCACCACCTGTCATCTGACCGATAGCTAACGCTTCATACTCACGCGTAATCTTACGCTTTTGTAGTGCACGAACTAAACGCGTTTGTGCTTGAATCGTTTTAGCAACCACCATTAAACCGGTAGTATCTTTATCCAATCGGTGAACGATACCCGCACGTGGAACTTCAGCCAGAGATGGGCAATGATGCAGCAATGCATTCAGAACCGTACCATCTGGCGTACCCGCGCCTGGGTGAACAACAAAGTCACGTGGTTTATTGATAACAAGAATGTCATCATCTTCGTAAACGATGTCGAGAGGAATATCCTGTGCAACCCAACGCACTTCATCTTCGATCTCAGCTTGGATAAATAGCTCTTCGCCACCCATCATTTTTTCACGAGGTTTCTTGACGACATCGCCATTCACTGAAACCATACCGTTTAAAATCCA
Organism: Photobacterium sp. GB-1; assembly: GCF_003026165.1. NCBI lineage: Bacteria > Pseudomonadati > Pseudomonadota > Gammaproteobacteria > Vibrionales > Vibrionaceae > Photobacterium > Photobacterium sp. GB-1. The sequence continues at coordinate 4,654 of NZ_PYOB01000036.1, forward strand.
ATCTTTAATGCGCGAACGCGAATAATCTGGATATAATTGAGCAATAACCTGATCCAGGCGCATGCCTAATTGGTTTTCACCAACTGTGTTTGTCAATTCTATTTGCTGTGCCATAGCGAACTTTTTAAAAAAGCGTGAGACTAATTGTCATACGCTGCGTAAAATGGACCAAGCTTTAAACTATGCTTGATGTAACCTATATAGTGTCATTGTATCTGTTAACGGCTCTAACCGTAATGGATCGAGCAAAATAAAATTTTTATCAAGGAAACTAACGCCGCAATGAAACGCCTGACAATCACGACTCTTCTTGCCGTAGCCCTTCTTTCAGGCTGTTCGAGTAAAGAAGAAGTAATACCAGATGTGCCACCATCAAACTTATATGCATCAGCACAGACCGCTTTGCAAAAGGGAAATTGGACATCGGCTATCGAACAATTGGAAGCGCTAGATTCACGTTACCCATTTGGTGCTTATTCCGATCAAGTACAGCTAGATCTTATTTATGCTTACTATAAAAGTGATGATTTAGCACTAGGTGAAGCAACGATTGAACGCTTTTTACGTTTAAACCCTGATAATCCACAAGCTGACTGGGTTGTGTATATGAGTGGTTTAACACATATGGCTCAAGATCGTAGCTTTATGCATGATATGTTTAATATCAATCGATTTGACCGTGATCCAACACCATCACGCCAAGCCTTCAAGGATTTTAAATACCTTTTAGAGCGTTACCCTGAAAGTGAATATGGTGCAGATGCTAAAGCACGTATGATCTTTTTGAAAAACCGTTTAGCGAATTATGATTTAGCTACTGCGGATTTCTATATTCGTCGTGGAGCATGGATTGCAGCAATTAACCGTTGTCAGCAAGTACAACGTTTATACCCTGATACGGAAGCTGCACGCCAATCATTAGCGCTGGAAAAAACAGCTTATGAAAAGCTGAACTTGCAAAAAGAAGTTGAACGCACCGATAAATTAATGAAATTAAACCCAGCCAACTAACCAGTAGTGCACTTTATTTCATAAAAAAATGGCAGCTTAAAAATAAGCTGCCATTTTTTATATTTAAAATAGTGTTTAAATTTTAACATTAATTAATGATTTTTATCGCTACACTGACTAGTTACGATGGCTAAAAAACACTCATCGCATTAAAATTATTATATAAAACCCCTAGTTAGCACTAGCCACCAGCATTTCACCTTCCTTCATACTGCCTTAAATATTATTCTCACCTCAAGTACTTTTTATAAACTTTTTTGCTACAAACCCAAGATGATCACAGATTTTTTTGCTGATAATTATTAAAGGCCATAATGTGACATAAGTCACAATATTAAGTTCTAGATTTAGTAATCTGAATTCAACCCAACGAAGGGTAGCAAACGAGGAAGATAATTATGACATTAGAAATCACTGGTAAAAACATCGATATCACCCCGGCTATCCGTGAGCGTTTTGAATTTAAGTTCAATAAGTTAGAAAAACTTCAGGTGCCGCTAATCAAAAAACATGTTGTGATTAGCAAAGAGCCAAGCAAGCAATTTAAAGTCGAGGCTGCAGTAAACATTGCTGGAGGACAACTCGTTGCTTCTGCAGAGCATGACGACCTGTTTGGTGCGATTACAGAGCTTTACCAAAAGCTTGACCGACAGTTGAAAAAACAAGCTCACAAACCTAATGCTCGTCGTGCGAGCCATAGTGAAAAGCCAGAAGTGGCTGAAGACGAAGTAGAGCTAGATGAAGTTGAGTTAGACGACGCATACTAGAATATCATAAGGATTTTTAAAACAGCCCCGCTTATGCGGGGCTGTTTGTTTTAAGCAATACTGTTCTGATTATCTCAACATAACAATAGGGATCTTCCCTTATTATTTCCATTCTTAGCACTAGCCACTAATCTACTTGACAATAAATAGTGTGCTGCATAATGTGGCTAAAGATAAAAAATGACCAATTCGCTTATATCATCAAAGCTTATCTATTCATCAACTCTTTCATATCAGTTCACATTAGCATGATATGAAAGGTAAACAACGATATAAGCTATCGCTATACTCGGAAATCAGATAGGGACGCCAATGACCGATACTCGCTATTCTCTCGATGACATTCGTCAAAATGTCAGTCGTATTGATAACGCTTTACTTGAACTACTGGCAGAGCGAAGAGCGCTTAGTTTAGAGGTGGCTAAAAGTAAAATTAGCACCGCAAAACCTGTACGCGATCAAACACGTGAACACGAATTACTTTTAAAACTGATAGAAAGTGGCAAGCGTCATCAATTAGATGCTCAATATGTTACGCAGATCTTCCATACCATAATTGAAGACTCCGTATTATTTCAACAGGCTTACCTACAAAAACTCGCCAACCCAGATAGTGCGAATCCAACTGCTCGTGTCGCTTTTCTTGGTGCTAAAGGCTCATACTCTTACTTAGCTAGCCGAAATTATTTTAGCCGTAAACAAACCGATCTAGTTGAGCTGAGTTGTTCTACTTTTCGCGATATTTTCAATACTGTAGAAACAGGTAATGCTGATTATGGTGTCTTACCAATTGAAAATACCAGCTCAGGCTCAATCAATGAAGTGTATGATTTATTACAACACACAAGTCTTTCTATTGTGGGCGAGATAACCCAACCTATCGAACATTGCCTACTTACAGCTGTCGATACGAAACTTGAACATATTGATACCTTGTATTCTCATCCACAGCCACACCAACAATGTAGCGAGTTCCTTCATAGTATGGGGAGCATAAAACAAGAATATTGTTCAAGTACCGCTGAAGCGATGGAGCAAGTTGCAGAGCTAAAACAACCGAATGTTGCAGCTATTGGTAATGCATCTAGCGGCGAATTGTATGGTTTAACCTCCATTAAATCAGATATTGCCAATCAGCAAGAAAACTTCACCCGCTTTATTGTCGTAGCACGTAAACCTGTTGATGTAACATCCTTGATCCCAGCAAAAACCACTTTAATTATGTCGACAGCACAAAAAGCAGGTTCATTGGTTGAATGTTTACTGGTGCTGAGAAATCTTAATATCAATATGAGTAAGCTGGAATCACGCCCTGTTATTGGCAACCCATGGGAAGAAATGTTCTATGTGGATGTTGAGGTCAATCTTAAATCAGACGTGATGCAACAAGCGCTAGAAGAACTCACCCGCCTAACTCGCTTTATTAAAGTATTAGGCTGTTATCCAAGTGAAAATGTCGCGCCAACAGAAGTTGAGCTCCTCGACTAAAAAAAGTACGAATAACAAAAAGCCCGTTATGACATTCTCTTTCGAGTAATAATGACACAACGGGCTCTTTTATTTTGAACTATCAGAAAATTAACTACGATTTACGGTGAGTTGAATCGTTCGCCTGCCTAAGCAGTCCCTGGCTCTCTGCTAAAAAATGTTCAGCGTAATCGCCAAACCATCCTGATACCTGACCAAAGGCTTGTTTAAACGCATCTTTGTCTTGAGCATCTAGCATTTCAATCGCTTCACCAAAGCGCTGATGGAAACGTTTGATCATCGCAATATTCTGTGGTGCCGACATAATAATGTCACCGTACAATTGCGCATCTTGAGCAAATAGACGCCCAACCATCGCGAGTTCTAAGCGATAGATAGGTGAGCTTAACGACATTAACTGCTCTAGCTTAGGATCTTCTTCTGCAAGATGAACACCGTAAACAAACGACGTAAAGTGACGTAATGCTTGGATCAAAGTCATCCCCTGATCGTGCTCAATCGCACTAATACGATTTAGCGTTGCGCCCCAAATTTGAAACTGCTCCAACAGCCATTGGTAGCTTTCTGGATTTCGCCCATCACAATACACAATAACCTGTTTCGCAAGGCTTGGAATATCAGGACCAAACATTGGGTGTAACCCAACTACAGGGCCTTTATGCACTTCTAACATCGCTTGTAATGGACCACTTTTAATCGATGTTAAGTCAGCAAGTAAACAGTCTTTAGGTAAATTATCGAGTTTCGCAATCACCATCTCTGTTAAATGGATAGGAACAGAAACAACGACCATACCTGCATCATGCAATATTTCATCGGCACGATCCCAATCTTGGCTACCTAATGTTTTAACTTGGTAACCCGACAGTTCAAACAGACGACAAAACAATTTACCTAACTGTCCATGGCCACCAACAATAACAATTGGTCGCAATTGTGGATTTAAACATTTAAAACCAGAATCGTTTTCACTCGAATAAGATTCACGCATCGTTCGACGAAGTACATCTTCGATAAGATCCGCAGGAACCCCTTGACGTTCCGCCTCTTCGCGACGAGATGCCAACATTGCCGCTTCACGATCTGGGGCATAGATCGGTAAGCCATGCTGACTTTTAACGACGCCGACCTGCTCAACTAACGCGAGTCGTTGAGCCAATAACTCAACCATTTGACGATCTACATCATCAATTTGATCTCTTAATTTGCTTAACTCAGCAACCATGATTTCTTTTTATCCGTAATTATTTAATTCGATCTTGTAAGAACGGCACCAATTCCTTATGTGCCTGACGCAATAATTTCTCGGTGGTGTCCCAACTAATACATGCATCAGTTATCGATACGCCGTACTTCATTTCATCTCGAGGAAGATCGGCACTCTGGTTCCCTTCATCAAGATGGCTTTCGATCATCAACCCTATAATAGACTGATTTCCTTCTCGGATCTGATGAATTACATCTTCAGCTACCAAAGGTTGGCGACGATAATCTTTACGAGAATTAGCATGGCTACAGTCTACCATTAAGGCTGGTGAAAGACCTGATCCGACCATCTCGTTTTCACACTCTCTAACTGACACTGAATCGTAATTAGTTTGCTTACCACCACGTAAAATAACATGACCGTCAGGGTTACCTTCCGTATTTAGCAGTGCAACTTGTCCATCAGGGTTAATTCCCATAAATTTATGACCTGACGCTGCCGCTTGCATCGCATTAATCGCTGTTGCCAGGCTACCATCAGTACCATTTTTAAAGCCTACTGGCATTGATAGCCCACTTGCCATTTCACGGTGGGTTTGTGATTCCGTCGTACGTGCACCAATGGCTGCCCAACTAAATAAATCACCTAAATATTGCGGACTAATCGGATCAAGTGCTTCGGTCGCTAAAGGAATGCCCTCTTCAACTAAGTCAATTAATAGCTGACGGCCAATATGCAAACCTTCTTCAACAGCAAATGAACCATTAATGTACGGGTCGTTAATTAAGCCTTTCCATCCAACTGTAGTGCGTGGTTTTTCAAAATAGACTCGCATCACAATATAGAGTTGATCGCTAAGCTCTTCTGCCAACTGCTTTAACTTCTGCCCATAAGCTTTTGCTTGCTCAACATCATGAATCGAACAAGGTCCACACACGACCAATAAACGATGATCGCGCTTATGAATAATATCGGCGATGGTTTGACGTGATTGCTCCACAAAAGACAACGCTTGTTTAGAGGCAGATAAGTCTTGTTTCAACTTTGCTGGCGTAATGAGAACAGATTCATCTTCGATATGAACGTTATTGAGTTGGTCTTTTTGCATAGTGGCATCCTTGTCATTGATTCGTTAGCGCGAAACACAATCCCTGTTTCGTTATCACTATATCCATTAGTAACATTGTGCCAACAAACATAACAAGTCTTGATGACCTATTGCAATAGTGGTGTAAATAAAAAACACCACCTGTAAATAAATATTTACAGGTGGTGTTTTGTATAAGAAAAACACTTTTATCGCTAGCTTAAACGTTATTTAAAATAATAATAGTTGCTTTAAATGAGCGTATTTACTTAAAAGCGTGGCTCCATTGTCCCATAGCGTTCAAACCCTTGCTGCCATTTAGCTTTAAAAAGTGGGACCTCACGACGATATTCACAAATTCCCCAATTCACTTTTCCTTGCTCACCTAGCTGCAATACATGTTCAATAGAGCAGTAATTATCACGACCTTTATTATAACCTTGCAGATACTCTTGATGATTAGGTGTTTCCATCGCGTCATATTTATCTGAGATTTTATCAAGTTGTGTAGTTGTTAGCGCAATTCGACCACCAGCACCGTCATAGAAACCGAGCTGTTCAAAGTTTCCTTTGCTGATTAAAGAGGACTGTGTGACACAGCCAGATAGAAGCACAACAGAAGAGAGAGTCAAAAGAGGAAGTACTTTCATAACTTTTCCTTGGTTATCAAATCGAGGAGTTTTGAGAAGCAAAAAAACGTAGTGTTATTCAGCCTCTAACTCGCTATGAATTTTATACAATATGTTCTCAATTTAACCTAGCACAATAGTGCAAACATTATATTTAATTAGAGTCTGTTCAGTAAATATACAACGCTTTTCATCTGTTTAAATACTCATTCCCCCTAAAGCTACCCAATTGATAATTTACAGATATAAAAAAGCCCACCTTTCGGTGGGCTTTCGATTAAACGTCAAGCGTTTAAAGCTATTACTTAGATAGCTTCTCACGGATACGTGCTGATTTACCAGAACGCTCACGTAGGTAGTACAACTTGGCACGACGTACTGCACCACGACGTTTAACAGTAATGCTGTCAACTACTGGAGAGTGAGTTTGGAACGCACGCTCAACACCTTCACCGTTCGAAATCTTACGAACAGTAAATGCAGAATGTAGACCACGGTTACGGATTGCGATTACAACGCCTTCAAAAGCCTGTAGACGCTCACGGTCACCTTCTTTTACCTTAACTTGAACAACAACAGTGTCACCTGGTGCGAAAGTCGGTAGGTCTGTTTTTAGTTGCTCTTGCTCAAGAGCTTTAATGATGTTACTCATTTGGTATATACCCTAGAATAAACTGATACTAAATTAATTAAATGCTTGCTTTATGTTCGCGGATAAATTCCGCTAGCAAGAATTCCTGATCGTCAGTCAGAGCTAGGTTTTCCAGGAGCTCTGGTCTTCTTAGCCATGTACGGCCTAGCGATTGTTTTAATCGCCAGCGACTAATCTCTTTATGATTGCCAGACATTAATACCGAAGGTACTTCCTGCCCGTCCAACAATTCTGGTCTTGTGTAATGAGGACAATCTAGCAAGCCATTTGCAAAAGAATCTTCTTCTGCTGACGCAAAGTCTCCCAGTACACCCGGAACAAACCGAACAACTGCATCCACCAACGTCATAGCAGGTAGTTCACCACCCGTTAACACAAAATCGCCGATAGACCATTCTTCGTCTACCTCTTGTTGGATAATGCGCTCATCAACCCCTTCATAGCGACCACAAATAAGAATCAGATTCTCATTTTGCGCTAACTCCTCAACACCAGCCTGATCCAGCTTACGGCCCTGAGGGGAAAGGTAGATTACTTTAGCCTTACCTTTTGCAGACTGTTTGGCAGTGTGAATGGCATCGCGCAAAGGCTGTACCATCATCAACATACCCGGTCCACCACCGTATGGTCGATCATCTACCGTACGATGTTTGTCGAGCGTAAAATCACGAGGATTCCACGTATCAACAGTCAAAAGGCCTTTTTTTACCGCCTGGCCTGTTACCCCAAAATTGGTAATGGAAGAGAACATTTCAGGAAAAAGGCTGATTACACCAACCCACATGTTACTCACCTTATTACCGGAGGTTAAAACTCAGGATCCCAGTCAACTTCGATCCGCTGAGCAGTGCGATCAATCAACTTGATGACCTGCTCATCGAGGAACGGAATTAATCGTTCCTTCTGCCCGAAAGCATCTTTTAAATTCGCCTTAACAACTAACACGTCGTTTGAACCTGTTTCCAGGATGTCTGTCACCTTACCTAGGTCGTAACCTTCGGTAGTGAATACAGACATACCAAACAACTCACGCCAGTAGAATTCTTCATCTGACAATGCTGGTAATTGCTCAGCCAATACAGCGACTTCAGCGTTAGTGAAAACTTGGGCATCCTCGCGGATATCCATACCTTCTAGCTTAGCCACCAGACCTTGGCCATGGCGTTTCCATGATTCAACATGGATCTCTTTCCACTCACCTTTAACTTTAATAAGCCAAGGGGTGTAAGAGAAAATGCTTTCAGATTGTTCGGTGTAGGAAAAAACTTTGAGCCAACCCTTGATACCGTAGGTGGCACCCAGTTTACCGACAATAATGTGGTCTTGGTTTTTATTGCTCATCGTTTCTCTTCTACCTTAATAATCAAATTAAGCTGCTTTCGCTGCATCTTTGATTAGTTTTGCTGCGCGGTCAGTCACAGAAGCGCCTTGACCTACCCAGTGGTTTACGCGATCTAGGTCTAAACGTAGACGCTCTTCTTGACCCTTAGCTAGTGGGTTGAAGAAACCGATTTGCTCGATGTTACGACCGTCACGTGAACAACGTGAGTCAGCAACAACGATTTGATAGAATGGACGCTTCTTAGCGCCGTGACGTGCCAAACGAATGGTTACCATATCGTCCTCTTTGCATTACTGTAAATTAAATTGGCCCCGCTTAAAAAACGGGGCCCGTGCCAAAATAAAGCCTCGGAATTTTACTCTTTAGAACGACGAATGCAACTGCTTTAGTTACTTTTTCGCCAGTAAAATAACCAATCGACTTTAAAATCTTTTAAAATTATGGGATTAGCGTCCAGGGAACATTCCGCCACCAGGCATCATACCCTTCATTTGGCGCATCATATTCTTCATTCCACCCTTTTGCATTTTCTTCATCATCTTCTGCATTTGGGTAAATTGCTTCAATAAACGGTTCACATCTTGTACTTGTGTACCTGAACCTGCAGCAATACGCTTTTTACGTGAACCTTTGATAAGTTCAGGATGCGCACGCTCGCCTTTGGTCATTGAATTAATGATAGCTTCCATTTGAACGAACACTTTATCGTCCACTTTATCTTTCACATCAGACGGTAGTTGTGACATACCCGGAAGCTTATCAAGCATTCCCATCATACCGCCCATGTTTTTCATTTGTTGAAGCTGGCTACGGAAGTCTTCTAAATCGAAGCCTTTTTTGTCTTTGAATTTCTTCGCCAGTTTTTCCGCTTCTTGCTTATCAACGTTACGTTCTAAATCTTCGATTAAAGAAAGAACGTCACCCATACCTAAGATACGAGAAGCAACACGGTTTGGATGGAACGGCTCTAGCGCATCAGTTTTTTCACCAACACCTAAAAATTTAATTGGCTTACCGGTAATATGACGTACTGATAACGCAGCACCACCACGGGCATCACCATCCACCTTGGTTAAGATCACACCCGTTAGTGGCAATGCATCATTAAAGGCTTTAGCTGTGTTTGCCGCATCTTGACCTGTCATGGCATCAACCACGAACAATGTCTCAACAGGATTTAATGTTTTATGGACGTCTTTAATTTCATCCATCATCTCTTCATCAACGTGAAGACGACCCGCTGTATCGACAATCACCACATCGTAGAATTTAAGCTTACCGTGCTCAAGCGCCGCTTTTGCGATCTCGACAGGTTTCTGCTCTACGTTTGATGGGAAGAAATCAATACCAACATCACCCGCTAGCGTCTCAAGCTGCTTGATTGCCGCTGGACGGTATACGTCGGCAGAAACAACCAATACTTTTTTACTATCACGCTCTTTTAATAGCTTACCTAATTTACCGACGCTGGTTGTTTTACCTGCACCTTGTAAACCTGCCATTAAAATAACTGCTGGCGGTTGGCAACTTAAATCCAAGCCTTCGTTTTCTTCACCCATCACCGCTTCAAGTTCAGCTTGAACGATTTTGATGAATTCTTGACCTGGCGTTAAACTTTTTGATACTTCAGTACCAACAGCGCGCTCTTTTACACGCTTAACGAATTCACGAACAACGGGCAGCGCAACATCAGCCTCGAGTAATGCCATGCGCACTTCACGCAAAGTATCCTTGATGTTGTCATCCGTAAGGCGACCACGGCCGCTGACATTTTTAAGCGTTCGCGATAAACGCTCGGTTAAATTTTCGAACATGTGGTGCTACTCGCTCGTTACGCAACTCAATTAAAATTGCAAAATCACTAAAATTGGTACAAGTATACCGTAAAAAAACCTTCGTTTTCATGTAATCCTCTGTCACTTTTAGGTATTACGTTGGCGGTGAAGGTTTGAGCAAGGTATAATTGCATCTCTAAAACCTTATAAAATAGCCATTAGTTACTACGGAGCTATCTCATTTATTATGGATATGTTACTTGCTATTCCAGCAGTTGGCTTTTATCTCATTGCACTGTTGCTGGTTATTCCAGGACTTGCTAACAATAACGGCATAAAAGTTACCCCTGTTTTTGCCGCAGCCTGTATGGCAATTATTTTTCATATCCTACTGCTTAAAGATCTTATCTTTGCAGGTGCAGGACAAAACCTCAGTATTCTTAACGTTGCTTCGTTAATCAGCGTAATTATTGCCTGCTTGACTACAGTAGCAATGTTAAAAATGCGGATTTGGTTTTTATTGCCCGTCATATACAGTTTTGCTGCTATTAATTTAGCGGCTTCAGCTTTATTGCCCGGTGCTTTTATTACCCATTTAGAAGCACATCCGCAAGTATTACTGCATATTTCTCTTGCTTTGTTCTCATATTCAACCCTTACAATTGCGAGCCTATATGCTATTCAATTAGCATGGCTTGATCATAAGCTTAAACATAAAAAGAGCTTAGCAATGAACCCTAATATTCCTCCATTAATGATGGTTGAACGCCAACTTTTCAAGATCATTATTGTTGGATATGCGTTATTAACCGTAACCTTGCTCACAGGCTATCTATTTATTAACGATATCATAGCTCAAGGTAAAACCCATAAAGCGATACTATCATTATTAGCTTGGGGTGTTTACAGTGTCTTACTATGGGGACATTACCAAAAAGGTTGGCGTGGACGCAGGGTAATTTGGTTCAGTCTCGTTGGTGCATTTCTACTCACCCTAGCTTACTTTGGGAGCCGATTCGTGAAAGAAATCATCATTGGCATGTAATTACTATTACCCATCATATCTTATATAGAATATTTCTATAATTACAATACTTATAATTTTGCCCTCTATACGAGGGTTTTAGCTTGCATAAAACATTAAGGGTTACGACTTTTGGACGAGATCTCCACAGGTGTACTATTCTCTCTACTTATTTTAATGATCGTTCTATCAGCTTATTTCTCCAGCTCAGAAACAGGCATGATGGCACTAAATCGCTACAAACTACGCCACATGGCCAACCAAGGCCATAAAGGAGCTAAACGTGTCGAGAAACTACTGTCTCGTACAGATCGCTTAATTGGCCTAATTCTGATCGGTAATAATTTAGTTAATATTTTAGCATCAGCGATTGCGACTATTCTTGGTATGCGCCTTTATGGCGATGCTGGTGTGGCGATTGCAACAGGTGCACTGACTATTTTAATCCTTGTCTTTGCAGAAGTAACTCCTAAGACGGTAGCTGCGCTCTATCCTGAACGTGTCTCTTATGCCAGCAGCATCATCTTAAACATTTTAATGAAAGTGCTTTACCCATTAGTGTGGTTTGTTAATGGGATCACCAGTGCGTTTCTTTTCATTTTAGGATTAAAGAGCAGTAATAACAGTTCATCTAAATTGAGCTCAGAAGAATTGCGTACCGTTGTTAACGAAGCCGGCGGCTTAATCCCTCGTCGTCACCAAGATATGCTGTTATCGATTCTTGATTTAGAAAATGTCACAGTGGAAGACTTAATGGTACCGCGCAGTGAGATCGCAGCCATTAACGTTAATGATGATTGGAAATCAATAGTCCGCCAACTAAGCCATTCAGCGCATGGTCGTATCGTACTTTACCGTGACAATATTGATGAAGTGGTTGGTATGTTACGTGTACGTGAAGCCTACCGCCTGATGATGGACAAAAACGATTTCAGTAAAGAAAACCTATTACGTGCGGCTGATGAAGTCTATTTCATTCCAGAAGGTACCCCACTGAACACCCAGCTTTTGAAATTCCAACGAAATAAAGAGCGTATTGGTTTGATCGTCGATGAGTACGGTGATATCCAAGGCTTAATCACGGTAGAAGATATTCTTGAAGAAATCGTAGGAGAATTTACAACGTCTATCACACCAACATTAGCAGAAGAGATCACTGCGCAAAGTGACGGTAGCTTGATGATTGAAGGCAGTGCCAACATTCGCGATTTGAATAAGAGCCTAAATTGGAAACTGCCAACTGATGGCCCTAGAACCTTAAATGGTTTGATCTTAGAACACTTAGAATACATTCCAGAAAATCAGGTCAGTATAATTATTGCTGATCATAAAATGGAAATAGTGGAAGTATCCGACAATATGATCAAGTTGATCAAGGTATTACCCGACAATCCGTAATAATACATAAAAAAGCCGACATGATGTCGGCTTTTTATTCTCAGTTGTTTACCCATAGACTTATTTTACTGTTAGCTCTTGTAGCATCGTTTCTGGGAGTGCCAACTCATTATTTAAGTTAACAGAGATCCCTTGCGCTAAGATCGTTTGAGCAATTTGCTTCGCTTCATCTAATGAGTGCATGTCATAGGTTCCACACTGGTATTCATTCAGCTCTGGAATTTGATTTTGTGATTCCACTTTCAACACATCTTCCATTGCCGCTTGCCAGCTTGCAGCAACTACTTCTTCAGTCGGTGTGCCGATTAAGCTCATGTAGAAACCAGTGCGACATCCCATCGGCGAGATATCGATAATTTCGACATTATTTGAATTAAGGTGCGCACGCATAAAACCAGCATAAAGATGCTCAAGAGTATGAATTCCACGCTCACTTAAAATATCAACGTTTGGACGACAAAAACGTAAATCAAACACCGTAATGGTATCGCCTTTTGGTGTTTGCATGGTCTTTGCAACACGTACTGCTGGCGCATTCATTTTAGTATGATCAACAGTAAAACTATCGAGTAATGGCATTATTTGCTTCTCCTTGCACGTCAATCCTGACTTATTCAATTATTGGTACTTTTTCTGTATTCGCAACTTGTTACAGTCTAAAACCACCAGCTTCTATTACTTTCTAATTCTTTACGGCACTGCTTTAACTGCCAACCATAGTTCTTTGATTGCTGCTCTACTTTACGCGCAACCTTGGTTAGCCATGGCTTTTTCCAATATGTTCCACGCTTAAACCCACCTCGACCTTCGTGATAAGCCAAGTACTGACGATAAGCATCCCATTTAGAAATCCCTAACTGACGTTGTGTTTCATGGGTATACCAACCAACAAATTGTAATGAATCGCCGAAATCAGTACGTGAGCCGCCATGACCTGTGTGCTTTTGAAAATCCTCCCATGCAGGATCTTGCGCTTGTGCGTAACCATAAGCACTGCTTACACGTCCCCATGGAATAAAGCCGAGTACATAATTTTTCGGTGGCTCAGCATCATGACGGAAGCTGCTTTCTTGTTTAATGATCGCCATCGCCACATTGATGGGCGTCCCCCACTCTTTTTGCATATCAACGGCATCATCATACCAACTCGGATATTGACGAAAAATATTACAAATATTCGATTGGTCTCGTGGTGGTGCAGAAGCACACCCTGAAACAATGAGGGTTATTCCGAACAACAAAAATAAACGAAGAGATCGCTGCATATATCACTCACATTCCATTAAAGACGTTTACCAAGTAATACATTATATAGGGATAGAGGTTAACAGTAGCTAAAGAAGAGGTTTCATCATCCATGTAAAATGTATCTATCAATAAAAACTAAAAATAATAAGCTGGAACCATCCGGCTCCCAGCTTTTATTTGTTTGAAAGAAGACACTCTTTTGTTGTTACTCTTTACATGCCAACATGAATATCGGCAAAGTAATTATCGAGATAATCATCAAATGATACGGTGTCATCATGTTCGATCTGTTGCTGTTTTTCTACCGAATGATGTGCTTCTTGTTCAAATGTATTGGCATCATAAAAACGGAATTTTTGTGCTTTTAAGCTTTCTGCATGTTGCGCTGCTAACTTATAGCCAAGATTACCAATACCTTGATCCGCTTTAATTTGCTCAAGCAATTGCGCTGATAGTGTACGTTCAGGATGATGGATCCAACCTAATAAACGCTCGCATGTTTGTTGGTAAAGAGTATTACCGTTTAGCTCATCAATAGTTTTCGCGACTTGCTCCAATTCAGCAAAGACACGCGCCCCCCAATCTTGCAAGCTTAAACGCTCACCAGCACAGCCGATCTTAAGCATCAATTCTGGGTTACGACCGTCAACCACAACACGGTTCCAGTTATCACGCCAACAAGCAAGCTCACTATCATCCATATCAGCAGATGGTGTTAATACCGCCCACGTTAGGAATAAATCAAGGAAACGTACCTGATCTTCACTGATGCCAATCGGGCTAAATGGGTTTACATCTAACGAACGAACTTCGATATACTCAACACCACCACGCTTTAGTGCTTCTGACGGTTTTTCACCACTTTTCGTTACTCGTTTAGCGCGAATTGGCGCATAAAGCTCATTTTCAATTTGTAGTACATTGCTGTTTAGCTGACGACGTTCACCATTAACAACCACACCAATGTCAGCAAACTCTTTTGACGGAGTATGAATCGCTTTATTTAAGCCTTCTAGGTACTGTTCAAGGCTATTAAAACCAATTTTCAGCGAGCTTTGCGCATTATTGGTGTAGCCTAAATCACTTAAACGTAATGCTGTTGCATTCTCTAAGTAATAGGTACCTGTACCCACTTTGCTAAATGATTCCTTCACTTTGTCGTCTTTAATAAAAGAGCCACAAAGTGCAGGAGACGCCCCAAATAAATAAGGAATTAACCAACCGAAACGATAGTAATTACGGATCAAACCAAAGTATGCATCCGACACCGATGCTTGACGTTGCTCTAGTGTTTGCTCACCCAATAAACCATCCCAAAAACTATCTGAAAATGAGAAGTTAAAGTGAACACCGGAGATGATCTGCATTACGCTACCATAGCGATGCTTTAAACCTTCGCGGTAAAGCGTTTTCATTCGTCCGGTATTCGATGAACCGTATTGCGCTAAGGTAATGTCATCTTGTGAGCCAACAAAGCATGGCATCGACATTGGCCATAAACGCTCACCATCCATTTTACTTAAGGCAAATTTATGGATATCTTCAAGTTGCCATAACAACTGATCAACGTCGGTTGATACTGGTGTAATAAATTCCAACAATGATTCGGCAAAATCAGTTGTGATCCACTTATTGGTTAGCGCAGAGCCTAATGCCACGGGATGAGGTTGTTGGGATAAATGCCTGTCAGCAGTAATTCGAAGTGACTCTCGTTCAAGTCCACGCCCAAACTGGGTTAATGCATCAGCATGAGTAGAAAGCTGCTGTAACCTCTGTGAAAAATCCATCAAGGCTATTCTCGTTTTAATCTAATTTAAGGAAAACAGAGTAATCATTATTGCATCTGATTACCATCATTTATATCAGCAAAACTTGCGAAAGACTTTTACTAAGCAGTAACAACTAGCACTCGGTACTAGCTGTTACTGAGTACCTGTTACTTCGTTAATGTAAGCAAATGAACAGGTAAGTCTAACGCTTTCAATTGTGGCTCCAATGTCTTCGCATCACCCACCACAATAATTTGATAATCTTTCGGGTTAAACCATTTCTGCGCTAATTTATCCATTGTCGTTTTAGTAATAGTATCGACAATATGGTTTCGCTGAGCGACAAAATCTTTTGGTAAATCATAAGCTAAGATATTACCTAACAATGATGCTTTTTGACTTGGCGTCTCATAACTAAGAGCATCTTTCTGACCCACAGCTAAGCGCATAAAGTTAACCTCTTTATCGGTTAATCCTGATGTGCTCATTTTCTTTAGTTCGGCGAGAAACTCTTTTATAGAGGCAACCGTCGCATCGGCTCTAACTTGAGCATAATAAACTCCCACACCCACTTCTTTTCCGCCACTGAAATAGCCTCCCGCGCCATAGGTAAAGCCTTTATCTTCACGTAGATTCATGTTGATACGGCTATTAAAGTTACCCGCTAAATTAAAGTTAGCCAATTGGGTTTTAAATAGCTCACCGGTGGCATCAAACGGCATCCCTTGACGTACTAAACGGATCACCGTTTGTGGAGCATCAGGCTTATTCACTAACCAAATTGCTTGCTGCTTTAATACAGGTAGAACTTGTGGTGCAATACTTGGCGCAGGTTCTCCTTGCCATTGTCCGATAGGCGCTAACGCTTGTACTAGTTTCGCTTGTGTTATATCGCCCACCACTACCGCATCAGCACTGTTAGGAGTGTAATAACGATGATAGAAGTCTTTTACATCTTGCAGGGTAATATGGCTCAACGTTTGCTTAGTACCATCCGTTGGACGCCCAAACACAGTACCTTTAAATAAGACTTCTCGTGTTGCTTGCCCCGCTAACCAATCCGCACTTTGATGCTCATAAACAATACCTTCAATCATCTGCTTTTTAAGACGCTTAAAATCACTTTCTTTAAAGGCGGGATGGAAAAGACGTTGCTCTAATAACGCCATCGTTTCAGGTAAGTTCTTCGTTAGCGTACTGAGTGAAATCGTGGTGCCATATAATCCAGCATGTACTGAAATATTACTGCCAAGAGTATCTAACTTAGATGCCATTTGCTCTGCGGTATATTTCTCAGAGCCTTCATTCATCATCGCAGCCGTCAACTCAGCTAAACCTTCTTTACTTGCAGGATCTAAACGACGCCCTGCAGGTACGGTTAACTGTAAGCTGATCGTTGGAGTTTCTTGGGACTGGGTACCAACCACTTTGATCCCATTCGCAAGGCTGAACTCATACAGTGTGGGCATGACGACTTTCACTGGTTTTGAAGCCTTTGGCATCACTGAACGATCAAAATTATCTTTAACCGTACGGTAAGCTAAATCTTGATCATTGATCTTGGTATTTTTAGGTAACACACGTGGCGCAGGCGCATAATTGGGTTTCGCTGCCTGCAGTTGTAATTCACCATGTGGAACAACACTGAGCGTAACACTCGGGTGTTGATAAATATACTGGTTATACGCACGCATTACGCTTTGCGTATTTACTTTATCAAGATTCGCTAGTTCCGTTGCAATGTAGTTAGGATTACCAAAGAAAGTCTGATAAGCCGCAAGTTGCGACACTTTACCACTGACACTTTGTAAGCCATAAATCGCACTCGCTTCAACCGAGCCTTTAATTTCATCCAGTTGGGCTTTCTTGATCCCTTGTAGCTCAATGCCGTTAACGACAGACATCACTTCTTTACGTAATGTGTCTAGGTGACCTTTATCACCACTTGGTGCCATCGCATACACATACATGCTACAAGCAAGCTCTGCACAATCTTGGAATGCGCCTGCATCAACAGCTTTACCTGTTTTCACCAGCTTTTGATAGAGTAAGCTATTCGTGCCACTTCCAATCACTTGGCCTAACATATCCAATGATGGTTGTTCTGCTGCACCTAAATACGCTGTCGGCCAGGCCATCATTAACATGGGCTGCTTAATATTATCTTGCAGTGTAATGTAACGATCAGACGGCAATGTCACAGGCTGCTTCGGTGCATCCTTTACTTCAGGACCTCGTGGAATAGAGCCAAAGTATTTATTCACCCATTCCAATGTCTGCGCTTTATTAATATCACCACCAATGGTTAACGTCGCATTGTTTGGCCCGTACCAACGCAGGAAGAAAGCTTTAAGATCGTTAACATCAACACGATCTAAATCTTCTACATAGCCAATGGTTTGCCATGAATATGGATGGCTACGAGGGTATAATGCTTCCGCCATTTTTTCATAAATCAAACCATACGGACGGTTTTCAAAGTTTTGTGCACGCTCATTTTTCACTGTATCACGCTGAATTTCAAACTTACGCTGAGATACCGCATCAAGTAAAAAGCCCATACGGTCAGACTCAAGCCACAAGGCTTTCTCTAATTGATTGGCTGGGACTGTTTCAAAATAATTCGTGCGATCACGGTTAGTACTGCCATTTAAATTACCGCCCGCTTCTGTGATCAATTTGAAATGCTGTTGATCACCAACATGCTTAGAGCCTTGAAACATCATGTGCTCAAAAAAGTGCGCAAAACCTGATTTACCTTGTTGCTCTCGCGCAGAGCCCACATGGTAAGTCACATCCACATTCACTAACGGATCAGAGTGATCCGGCGATAAAATAACAGTCAACCCATTCGCCAAACGGTATTTGCTATAAGGGATCACAGCTTTCCCTTGTACCGCTTTAACTTGCTCAATAAACGTTACCCCTTTTGGTAACCCTTGGGTAGTCTGCTGTTCAGTAAATTGAGTACAACCTGTCAATGACACGACGGCTGCACTCAGGATCCATTTTTTCACGCTCGAATTCCTTAAAACGATAATGCTGGGAAAAGTCCCAATACGATTGCGGCTAATGCGATATAACGTAATGTTTTACCAATTAAAATGACTACTGCACACCACCAAAATCGCATCCGTAGCCAACCTGCCGCTAAACATAAGGGATCACCAATAATTGGCATCCAACTAAGTAGTAAACTCCAGTAGCCGTATTTTTTTAGCCACAATAACGCTTTATGACTCTGTTTTTGCTCTGAAGTTTTATCTGGTAGTAAAAGTCCTAACCAATAATTAGTTAATCCACCTAAGGTATTACCTATCGCAACGACCGCTACTATTTGCCATATCGGGTTATCCCCTAATTTGACAGCAGCGATAAGATTCGCTTCAGATCCGCCTGGTAACAATGTGGCACTAAGAAATCCGGTCGCAAATAGAACCCATAAGCCCGTATCCCCGGTAAATAAATCAGTCATGTCTGTCACCTTTTTATTAGGAAGGCAAAGTGTGCCATTTGAAGCGATAACTGAACATATTTTTATATTGTCATTAAATAAAAAAGGCAGCGAAACGCTGCCTTTTTAACTAGGTAGTGAAAGAAATACCTTAACTTCCACCCACCAATGCTAACAAGATGCCTGCAGCTACAGCAGAGCCCAATACACCAGCTACGTTTGGTCCCATTGCATGCATTAATAAGAAGTTTTGAGGGTTTGACTCTAAACCCACCTTATTCACCACACGTGCCGCCATTGGAACGGCAGATACACCTGCTGCACCAATTAATGGGTTAATTGGCTCTTTACTAAAACGGTTAAGCGCTTTTGCCATTAATACACCACCACCAGTACCAACACTAAATGCAACCGCGCCCAGTACCAAAATACCTAATGTTTCGATTTGTAGGAATGTTGCAGCTTCAAGCTTCGAACCAACACCTAAACCTAGCATAATTGTCACGATGTTGATCAACTCGTTTTGTACTGTATTTGATAAGCGATCCACAACACCAGATTCACGCATTAAGTTACCTAAACAGAACATACCGACTAATGGGGTTGCTGATGGTAAGAACAAAATCGTCATCAACAGTACAGCTAATGGGAACAATACTTTTTCCATCTTCGTCACGTGACGAAGCTGCTGCATCTGAATTTGACGCTCTTCAGGTGTCGTCAGTGCTTTCATAATTGGTGGCTGAATAATTGGTACTAAAGCCATGTAACTGTAAGCTGCCACCGCAATCGCACCAAGTAAATCAGGGGACAATCGGCTTGCTAAGAAAATAGCCGTTGGGCCATCAGCACCACCAATAATCGCAATTGACGAAGCATCTGCTAGCGAAAATTCCATTCCCGGTACAACGTTAAGTAAAATAGCGCCAAATAAGGTAAAGAAAATACCAAACTGCGCCGCTGCTCCTAATAACAAGGTTTTAGGGTTTGCAATCAGCGCGCCAAAGTCGGTCATTGCACCTACACCCATAAAGATTAATAGCGGGAAAATACCCGTTTCAATCCCTACGTAATAGATGTAATAAAGCAAACCACCAGGATCAGTAAACCCAGCATTCGGGATATTGGCAAGAATGGCACCAAAGCCCATAGGCAGTAATAATAATGGCTCAAAGCCTTTACGAATGGCCAAGAACAACAAACCACAACCAACCACGATCATCACGATCTGACCGAATTCAAAGTTTGCAATCCCAGTTTCGGACCAGAGTTTTAATAAACCTTCCATGGTTACCTCTTATGACAAACTAATGATCGGCGAACCGACAGTGACGGAATCACCTTCTTTAACATGTAGCTGATCAACCACACCACTACGTGCGGCACGTACTTCGGTTTCCATCTTCATCGCTTCTAAGATCACAAGAACATCACCTTCTGTTACTTGATGACCTGGCTGAACATTGATCTTAAAGATATTCCCTGCTAATGGCGCACCAACAGCTTCAGCAGTTGCACTTGGAGCTGATGCGGCAGCAACAGGAGCTGCTGGTTGCTGTGCCACTTCCACAGAAGACAATTCACCGCCTTCAGCAACATCAACGTTATAAACCTGACCATTAACACGTACACTATAGCTTTCAACCTCAGATGCCGTTTTCGTTTCAGCGGCAGTGGTTACTACTTCTTCACCTGTTGGTGCAGGTTCAAAGGCATCAGGATTATTACGATTTTTAAGGAAGTTAAGTCCAACTTGCGGGAACAATGCATACGTTAATACATCATCAACTTGTTGATCGGCTAACGCAATACCCTCAGCTTTAGCTTTTGCGACAAGATCATCAGTTAAGATAGCTAACTCATCATCAATTAAATCAGCTGGACGACAAGTAATAGGCTCAGCACCCTCAAGTACTTTCGCTTGAAGATCACTATTTACAGCCGCTGGTGCTGCGCCATATTCACCTTTTAGAATACCCGCCGTTTCTTTACTGATGCTCTTATAGCGCTCACCAGTCAGTACATTCAATACAGCCTGAGTACCGACAATTTGTGATGTTGGGGTGACCAGTGGAATAAAGCCAAGATCTTCACGTACACGTGGGATCTCTTCTAACACTTCATCAAAACGATCAGCAGCACCTTGCTCTTTTAGCTGACTTTCCATGTTAGTTAGCATGCCGCCAGGAACTTGTGCTAATAAAATTCGAGCATCAACACCTCGTAAACTACCTTCAAATTTCGCGTACTTCTTACGAACATCTCGGAAATAGCTAGCAATAGGTGCGAACTTTTCTAAATCAAGGTTGGTATCACGTCCTGTACCTTGGAGCATAGCTACCACTGTTTCAGTTGGTGTATGACCGTAAGTTTGGCTCATTGATGAAATCGATGTATCAAGAATATCGAGTCCCGCTTCTACGGCTTTCACTGCTGTCGCTGTAGATAAACCGGTTGTAGCATGGCTGTGTAAAGCTAGCGGAATATCACATGATGCTTTGATACGCTTAATTAACTCTTCCGCTTCATAAGGCTTCAATAAACCTGACATATCTTTGATACATAGCGAGTGACAACCGAGATCTTCTAAACGCTTAGCAAGATCGGTCCATGTATCTAAAGTATGAACCGGACTTGTTGTGTAAGAAATAGTACCTTGCGCATGAGCACCAACATCAATCGTCGACTTTACGGCTTTTTCAAAATTACGCACATCATTCATGGCATCAAAAATACGGAAAACATCCATACCATTCGCGTGTGCGCGCTCAACAAACTTCTCTACAACATCATCACCATAATGGCGATAGCCAAGTAAATTTTGTCCACGAAGTAACATCTGCATCGGTGTTTTTGGCATCACTTGCTTTAATGCGCGCAGACGCTCCCAAGGATCTTCACCAAGATAGCGAATGCACGAATCAAATGTTGCACCACCCCATGTTTCTAACGACCAATAACCAACATCATCAAGCTGCGCGGCAATAGGAAGCATATCTTCTAAACGAAGACGGGTAGCAAATAAAGATTGGTGTGCATCACGCAATACAACATCGGTGATAGCTAGAGGCTTGGACATGTTCAAAACTCCTTGTAAGAATAAGTGTCCTTAAATCAAAACTGTGTGCTGTGAAATTAGCTAGTGCTTTTAGCTTGACGATATTGATGAACAGCAGCAGAAATAGCTGCAATGACATCAGGCTTAATACCGTTTTGATTTTGGGTCACTGCCGGCTTGGCAGCTTTAGGCGCTTCAATTTGGTCAGCTGGCGCAAATTTTGCCAACAAATGAACCAAAAAAATAAGGATTGACAGAAAGACAAATACAACGACCATTCCTGTCGCCATAATTACCGCTGCTTGCCACAGCGCATCTCCCAGATCAGTCATCATAAATTCCTTCTAGTTGTGACCGTAGTGTTAACGATTATCACGACAATTGAAAACAAGTCAAATTGATTCACAAAAATTGGTTGTTTTTGCAACATCAGTCTGATTTTTACTCAAATTAAAGCATATTTATCAGCCTTAATTGCAAGATTTCATTACATGCAGACACAATATGAATACAAATACATAAAGATTGCATATATAGAATCAACATACTGAAATGTAATAAAAAAAGGAATTTTAAAAATATCTAGAAAGGATAGCATTCAGCTAAAAAAGAGAAGTTATCGTATCAAATAAGCAGTTAGATACCCTTATTGATACTAAGCAAATAAAATCATTATTATTACTTATTAACAATAATATTATAAAGGCTTAGTAATACTTAGAAATCAGAAAACAACAGATACAAAAAAGCCCAGCAAAAGCTGGGCTTTAAATGATGGTGCGCGCGGGAGGATTCGAACCTCCGACCGCCTGGTTCGTAGCCAGGTACTCTATCCAGCTGAGCTACGCGCGCACTAAATCGGTGTAACAGCAACAAGCATTGAGGCTTATCACTTTTAAGTAATGGTGCGCGCGGGAGGATTCGAACCTCCGACCGCCTGGTTCGTAGCCAGGTACTCTATCCAGCTGAGCTACGCGCGCACTAAATCGGTGTAACAGCAACAAGCATTGAGGCTTATCACTTTTAAGTAATGGTGCGCGCGGGAGGATTCGAACCTCCGACCGCCTGGTTCGTAGCCAGGTACTCTATCCAGCTGAGCTACGCGCGCACTAAATCGGTGTAACAGCAACAAGCGTTAGGCTTATCACTTTTAAAT
>NZ_PYOB01000037.1:0-26603 GCF_003026165.1 Photobacterium sp. GB-1
TTATATAATAGACGCAATTTTCTATTAGAAAAAACAATGAAGATTAAATCCCCATATAAATATGAAATAATTATAATATTAATACACTTACATTAATGTCTTTATTTTATGACAATATACATTTCAATTTTTATATTAATAATTAATTTTAATAATTTTTGAAATTATATTTTAAAATCTACGGTCTCATTTTTTGGTGCATTTAATTTTTCTATCTTAAGGCTGGAGATATTATGCTTTTTAGTTTACGTGGTTCTTTCATTGCAATTCCAATACTCGCCCTATCTTCTTTATCTTATTCTCAATCATACGATTCTTTTAAAAACGAACCTGCCGGAACACAAATCACAGAAGTTGATTACTCAACAGATTTTATAGGTGATTCTTTTTCATATTCTAAGGGCTGGGCTGGTCAAGGTTTTGGTTTATCAGGCACTCAGAGAGGTGCTCCTGAATATATTGTTTCTCAAACAGTTCCGAACACTGAACAACATGCGTTAGTGTTTGCAAGTAAAAATCGGAATGAGGCATGGTATGCCTTACATCCTGGAGCGGCAGAAAGCAATATATATGCTGTTTCTGATGATGATGGACAAGATGATTTTTTCTTTTATGGTCAACCTTGGGTAAAGGAAGACAACCCTTACTTTTATGGACAACTCTATTTAGGCGAGGCTTCTCAAGTTACATCATTTAGACTAACAGTGAAGAGATTAAATAATAATCAACTAAAAGATCATTATCCGGGGCTTTGGATTTATCAGGATAGGCTTCATGTCCGAATACCTAAAAAAAATAACTTTGATGTGAGGTTTCTAAATAGCTATCAACCATTATCGGGATGGATAACTGCAGGAATACATATTTCTGACACGGGTGAAGTAACTTATTATTTGAAAAAAGGCATGTATGATGAATATACTTTGTTTACATTACCTGATTTTAGAATTACAGCATCTGATGCCGCAAAATTATTGGGCTTTGAACGTTACTCGCCACGAGTAGTTGAAAGAAATGATGCTGCTATTATGTTATCTCAAATCATCTCAAAAACTCATTTAAATGATTTCTCAGATGGAAAGTTCAATGCGATTAAAGAACTGAAACAGGGAATTAATTTTGAATTAGGATGCGGTAATTGTGAAAAGATTAATAATTTAACTGAGGCGACTACTTGGGTACAAGTTAATTCATTCAGCCCCGAACAATATGACATTTCATCCTATGAATCGGTCAATCTAGAAGTTTCTGTTGATGGTCGAGTTTATTCAAACGTACTTTATTACTTTGATAACGAAAACTGGCAACATAATTTGTGTAGCTCACTCGATGGAGAAAATGATCCACTCGATATTCTACGATGTGGGACACTGATTGATAACGGGGAGGTGGTTACCTTATTGGGTCAAGAATATAATTATTTATTCAGTGATAGACCCGGTGTTGTGGTATCAGTGAGCTTCAATCAACCTATTGAACCTGAAAACAATAGTGAATCTGTTACGCCAAATGATGAACAACCTGATACGACTGAAGATATCAGCGAATCGTCTGATACCGACAACAGTGAAACAACGACATCTCATCCAAATAATGAATCTTCATCAAACCCAGTTTCATCTTATTTTATGATGTTATTGACTTGGTTAATAAATCTCATTAATAGTATTTTTTCTCGATGATATATTCTAACAATGATGACTAGTGGTATTACACCCCATAATACCACTATTTTTTAATGGTATTATGGGTGTCGGCAAGCTCGATATAATGTCATTATTTTAACTGGCTAGTAACGCTAAACTACAGCGAAATATAAGCAATTTAAAATAATGGCTTATCCGAATTAGGCGTTGGGAATAGCGATATTGAATGTTAAATTTTAATTAGAAAAGACATATCAAAGGAATGAGCCATGAAAGCAATAGCACTATATTACTTACATCTTAAATTCTTCTTCTAATCACACCTAAGTGATGTGCTTTTTCTAACTCTTTTTTAGTTGTTTTTTGTCTATTTATCATTATTAACCCAAGCATTATTTTCTTTAGTCGCTAATAATTTTCCGACAATATCTCTCAATTCAATTTTTACCGTGAAAAAAGGAGCATATGAAGAAGATGATACTTTCGCACCTCTTAAACATTTCATAAAAACAGTTTCAGATTTAATTATTTTATCTAAATCATTAATGTACATAATATTATATACTGACATTTATATTTCCTATTTATTTTAAGTTATTACTATGATTATTATCTAAACTTTATCGAGAAATAATAGAAACAAATATAATAATGATAAAAGCAATATTTTTAAGTGTTCGATAATGGGGCAGCAATAAAATGCTACCCTTTAGAAAGTCTTATAAAGCAACGACATTTGAAGCTTGAAGACCTTTTTGACCTTGTTCGACATCAAAAGAAACCTTTTGGCCATCCATCAATGTCTTAAAACCTTCAGAAACGATAGCTTGAAAATGTACAAATACATCTGCACCGCCATTGTCTTGGGTAATAAAACCAAAGCCTTTATCTTCGTTAAACCATTTTACTAAACCAGTATTTTTATTAGACATAATGTGTCCCTTAAATAAATTCATAAAATATCGCAAATGCGAAGTACTAAGAGTCTGAATTATCGATGTGACGAAGAAGCTAAGGGAAACACAGAGGATGGCAACAATAACGAAGATATTCTGAGGGTTTTACTTTTACTTGATGTTTCATTAATAACTCTGAACAACAGAGCCATTACAGTAGAGCACTAAATCGATAGGCTGTATATGTTTATTTTATCAAAATAAGAAAATGAAAACCAAGCAATTGATTTAAAACACATTTTATTGTTGGATTTATTTTTATATCTATTATTTGAATAACCTGTACAATAGCCGATGCAAAACAACGATTAATTAAATATTCCATTAAAAGCTTCTCTGTTTCTCTTCCATTTAATTCATCACATCTATTCTGCAATATCTTTTCTTCATTACTGAGTTAGATGATTGTCTTTGCACTACACCTCTAATATAGCGAGATCATGATGCGTAAATCTGGAAAGAAACCTGGAAAAAAAATAAGAAAGAATGCTTTTGAAGATCGATTTGCTCTTATCGTTGAAGACTACCACAAAGCCAAAGAAGTACTGGATTCCTTAATAGTAGGAACAGCTGAACATAACAAACAACAGACGATATGTAATAACCTTTTTGCAAGCGCAGAGCGCTGTATAAAATCAGGATCATAATAAAAATTAACTATCCTTAATTGTTACTATCTTTCAAAGCCGTAAGCTTCCTATCCACTCTCTATACAGCGTTTCAACATTCGACTGACTTTTACTTTTGAGTACCGACACCATGAAACTAATGACTTTTCGATCTGAATGTATTTGCGGTACTGCGACTATGCCAGCCTTTTTGTCAAAGCTTGGTGTCAAAATTCACAAAGTAGAAATAGCTAATGAACCTTCAAAAAAGGCTAAACAGCGCATGGGTGAAACAGGTATTTACACGATAGAAGTACAAGATAACCACACGTTAGAAAGCTTACGAGAGCTAATGACGAAAGAGATTGAGCAGGAAGGTATGTTTTTAAATCTACACAAATGCTACCAAACATTAAATCTTGGTATGTCGCCAGATGAAAGACATTTCAACAGCTAGTGCGAAATTTATCTCTTAAACATTACCTTACTCAATCAGCCAATCTCTACGTTTATTCATATCCCAAATAACGTAAAATTTAAGGACACTTATGATCACTATTAACCTTCGCCTACCGCATGGCAGCACTGAAGACTATACCCAACAATTTATCGCTTACACGAAATCGGGTGCTTTTCTTCAAGATCTTGATGGTGCGAACAAAGTCACTATTCCAGCCTACAGCATACTGTCTGTTATCCTAAAAGACGGTACTTTCAGTACATCAATGAAAAAAGATTTAAAATTAACAGAGCCAACAAAATTTGGCGATTACAAAGACTCGATGAAATTAATGGAAACAGCCGAGAAAAGCAGTAAAGAACAATAATAAACATTAGTGATGGGGTAAATATTTTCCATCACTTGTCTTTTAATCATTTATTATTGAACTAGTTTTAATTATATAAATATGTGTAATTCCTCTTACACATATAACGACTAAAATATTCAAACTCTGAAATCAAATAAAAAATCGTCATACTTTCTTATAGTATTTCTTCCATGGCTTTTCTCCTATTTCAGTAGGAAGCCTATTTGTTTGAACCACTCTGCCATCAAGAATCAGCAGTAATCGCCAAGCAGGATAAGGAATTGACGACTCTCCATCTATCCAGCGGTTAATTGTTCGCATAGGGTTCGATTTCCCCTTTATACCCAGCATTTTTGTCACGATGCCTTTACTATGAACATACGCTAAATGTTCAAATACCTCGCGTATTTCACTCGGTGTCGGTTCTCGATATTCAGGATCATCAATAGAACGGTAAGAATCAGGTTGATTGATGCTTTCTGCAATAAAATGAACATAAGAACAATGTCGACGACTTAATTCTTGTTCATACTCGTGGCGCTCATTAATTTCAGCCTGAACTTCTGCCGATAAACTAAATAAATCTGTATTCACTCTCAAGGTATCTTCCTAAAGTAGCTGTAGAGCAATTATTTTAAATGACGTTTTTCTAGGTAAGTTAGATAAAATTCCCATTAAGCTCATTGATCATTTAGCTAACTCAAAATTAATACTTATATCCATAAGTTTTACCACTCGCCGACCAGCAAACGACTTTTAACACCATTAACTTGTAAACCCATCGATTCAAAAACATCATCAAAGTTACGACATGCTAACGGTAAATGAGGCAGTGATAATACCGCTTCATCAAAAAAACGTTTTTGCTCTTGCTCTGTTTGCCATGCTACTTGCCACCAATTAACGATACGCTCTCTCGAATCAATTAAACGGCGTCTTGTCGGCACTCGTGCCCTTTTTTGGTTATTCTCATTTTTGCTGGCAGGCAATAAATTCCACTTATCATTATTCGGCCAATAAGCAAACGGTAAGCAATGATCTACCTGATAATCAGGCTGTAAGCGTTTACCACTCCATACACTTTCCAGTTCTACACCGGTTTGCTGTAAAGCAATGATCTTCTGGCGTACACCTCGGGTGTCATGACTTTCATCAATCCACTTTAGACAGTCGTAATAAGTTTGTAGCGGAATATCTCGCGCTTCATTTAACTTATAACGACGCATTTCTGCTATCCATTGATTCACGACTAATGGCTCTATCCAGCTACTGTATAATCGCAGACATTCCCACAAACTTTCGTCTAGCACGAAATAGCCAAATTCAGCTAACGCTTCTAGCTCAAGTACAAAGCAATCTGCTGTACGTACTTTTTCACGCTCCATTTGAAATAACGTATTATTTTTATCCCCCTGATAAATAAACGTAACAGGGCCATCTTGAATTGTTTTCAAACTATCTCGGATCGCTGTTTGGAGTGCTTTAGCTTCATCACCCGTAAACATCGCCCCAATAGATAAATCATCTGCACTAAGGTGTGTCAGTTTTTTCCAGCCTTGCTCTTTTACAAAGCCTAAGCCTTTTTTACTGTCGCTACTTTGTTGGATACCAAAGCCATCAATATCAATATCGATTAAGCGTTTAAATTGTCTTATCCAATAAAGTGCCACTAAGCCCAATGGCAATCGAACTTTATTATCTTCACGGCTGAGAACTGCACCGGGGTGTACGTCAGCGATATGTAAAAGAGTACGAAGTAACGCAAGCTTGTACGTGGCAGACTTAGCATCATTAACAATGATTTGCCTAACCTTGATCAGATCACCCGTACCATCATCAGGCAACTGCATCACCACGGTTTGCCATTGCACACTGCTACGACCTAATTCATCGGCATCATGTTCAGAAATGAAGTTAACTTGTAAGGCATGTTTATTGGCTAATTGT
Organism: Photobacterium sp. GB-1; assembly: GCF_003026165.1. Taxonomy (NCBI): domain Bacteria; kingdom Pseudomonadati; phylum Pseudomonadota; class Gammaproteobacteria; order Vibrionales; family Vibrionaceae; genus Photobacterium; species Photobacterium sp. GB-1. The sequence continues at coordinate 5,967 of NZ_PYOB01000037.1, forward strand.
TCCAGTTCTTCAACACTGACATCATAGGCTTTGCGAGAATCAGAAAAATCACCATAACGCAGCGAGATCACTAGCTTTCCACTCGGTGCCAATAGGTTAGATAATTTGCGAAATGCTCGCTCACGCGCACAAGAAGAAAGGTGCATCCAGACCGCAGATAACAAAATACAATCAAAGCGCATACCAAGCTCTACAATACTGTGTAGCTCGGGTAGCTGATCATCAAGCCAAGTGATTTTATCATCATACTGCCGAGTATATTTTTCACCTTGTTCTCGTAATGCTTGTGCTGGCTCTATTGCATAGACATCACAATGATGCTCCGCAAACCATAGCGCATCACGTCCAGCCCCTGCACCAATATCAAGCACTTTTAAGGCATCTTTCGATGAACTGACAGGCCAATGCGCTTGCCAATTTTTATGTACTTGCTCAAAGGTTAACGACTGATATTGCTCACTCAGGCTTTGTGCATTTTGGTGATAAAAATCAATGGTTTTAGACATGATGATAGCTCTGAAAACAAGGTGAATTTATCATACTGTAAGTTATTGATATTCACGATTGAAATTTCAGTAATATTCTAATTTTGCTAAGGTTTTAATAATGTTTAAGCATTATTCTAAAAGCAAGTTTTATTAGATATCTAGCTTACAAAAAAGAAATGCCATTCGCTTTTCACAAATGGCATTAGCTCTAACGTCGCCTTTTTCCAAGCATCATTATTATATTTTGAATGTCCCTACATGCTTATCCAGCGTTTGCGATAAGTCAGCAAGTTGTTGGCTGGATGCCTCTAATTGTTCACTGGCGTTCAAACCAAGTTTAACTAAGTGACTCACCGTATCCATATTCAAGTTAATCTCATTTGCCACTGTTGATTGCTGCTCAGTGGCTGTCGCCACTTGGGTATTCATATCTAAAATAGTGGTGACTTGCTGTGAAATAGATTCAAGTGCTTGTCGCGCATGTTCTGTTTCGGTTGCCCCTTCGTTAATCAGTGCCTTACTGTTACTCATTGAGCCTACCGCGCTCTGGGCTTCTGTTTGTAACTGGTGGATCATGGCATCAATTTCATCTGTTGATTGGGCTGTTTTCGTTGCAAGATTACGTACTTCATCAGCAACAACAGCAAACCCGCGCCCAGCATCACCCGCTCTTGCTGCTTCAATCGCGGCATTCAATGCCAGTAAATTAGTTTGCTCTGAGATCCCACGTATTACTTCAAGAATCGTACCTATAGATTGCGTATTATCCGCCAAGCTAACAATGATATTTGAAGTACTGTTCATCTCATTTTCAAGGTTAGAGATGGCCGTTGTTGTTCGTTGTAGCGTTTTATACCCTTCTTGGGTTTCATTGGTTGCCATGCTTGCGGCATCTGCGGCACTCGCGGCGTTAGACGCAATTTCATTAACCGTGGCAATCATTTCATTCATTGATGTCACAACTAGCATGGTTTGTTCATTTTGCTCTTGTCCTCTCGCGAGTGCTTGCTGTGACTGCTCACGTAGTGCGATGGCAGAACCATTTAATTCCACGCCAGAATTCACCACTTGGGAAATAATGCCATGTACTTTTTCCACAAATACATTAAACGCTGACGAGATCTGGGCAACTTCGTCATTACCTTTTATTGGTAAGCGCACCGTTAAATCACCATCACCTTGCGAGATATCATGCAATGCATCTTTAAGTACCGATAGTGGGCGCATTAATTTATTAAGCAGTAGAGATAGCACTATTAAACAAAGTACGAAGATCACAATCATCGAACCTAGCTGGTAAGTGATAATGCCATTGGTTGCTTGGCTTACTTCGGTAATGGGAATGCCAATATCAAATGTGCCGTAAAGCTGACCATTCACATAGATTGGCGCCATAATGTCGAACACCCATACCTTTTGTACATCGGCATACCATTTGGAATATTGTTGGACGCCTTTTGTCGCGCCGTCTACGGTATACGCATCATCATATTTTTTGTTTAGCTTTTGCTTATCGCTATGTGCAACAGCTGTAACATTATTATCGATAACAATGGCATAGCTAACATCAGAACGTTGTTTCAAATCATCGACTAATGCTTGAAGATCTTTTTTAGGGGTATCGGAATTTTCTAGAATATATCCTGCATTTTTGGCTAAGAATTCCGCCTGTATTTGAGATTTATCGAGGATGATATTGTCTATCTTTTGGCTAGATATAAAGTAGGTCGATGCCATACTCGCCATAACGGCAATGCCAAACATGGCACAAACGGCTAATAGGATTATTTTTTTCATTCTTATTGTCTCAACGCAAGTTGTGGATCTCTATCAACAAATGTTGTCAATCTCATCATTGATAGCTCGAACTGAATATGTCATCTCGCAACACAAGATATAACCATTCAGTTACGTTATCTGTAAAAGTCGCAACAACTTTAACAAATACGCTCAAACTTATGCTGTTATCACAATTTCAACAAAGCGCGACATCTGATGCACTTACAAAAAAGTAATTAAGTCAGCATCGCGTTTTTACTTTTGAATTGTGGCGATTAAATAATCAGTTTTATCCTCGATGTAAATGCAACTTAAAAGACAATAAAATCACTTAGTGGTATGACCTTGGTTAAATATGCTACTGACCACTATTAATTTATTCTTTTGTGTATATAGTGTGTGAATAAAAAGTTGCACACCATTTGCGTGCTATATAAAAGGAAAGTAAAAAATGACTCAAGTAACATTCCAAGGCTCACCTGTTCAACTTGCAGGTACATTCCCTGTTGTAGGTACTCAAGCACCAGCATTTACCCTTTGCGGCGCTGATCTTTCTGACATCACGCTTGATTCAGTAAAAGGTAAAAAAGTTGTTTTAAATATCTTCCCAAGCATCGATACACCGGTTTGTGCACTTGGTGTAAAAGCATTTAATCAAAAAGCCGCAAACACTGAAAATACAGTTGTGCTATGTATCTCTGCTGACTTGCCTTTCGCTACTGGTCGTTTCTGTGCAGCAGAAGGTATTGAGAACGTTCAAACGGCTTCTCTATTCCGTAGCCCTGAATTTGCAGAAGCATACGGCGTTAAACTCGCTGAAGGCGCACTTCGTGATTTAGCTACTCGTGCTGTTGTTGTACTAAACGAGGAAGGTCTTGTGATCCATGCTGAACTTGTAGCAGAGATTACTGATGAGCCTAACTACGACGCAGCAATCGCAGCGCTACAAAAATAAGATAAAGATAAAAATTGAAGTGGCTCTTAAGGGGCCGCTTATCTCTTTTTCGCAAATTCTGTATGCATAACATTCACGGTCAAAAGAGTCGCCCCTTCTTTCTCTACCATCTTATATATTGTTCGAACTCTCACCGCATTGAGCAATAATCTAACTCGATAATCCTGATACAAAACATTAATAAGAAAAGCTATGCTCTATTTTATTAATCAATCAGTTACATCAAATCCACTTTGTACCCATCACCACCAATAACTAACGAGCTAGGGACTTGGTTATCTTGCAGCCAACAATCTAATTCATGTCCTATATGGGTAATGATAAATTGCTTTGGTCGTAGGCGTTCATAAACATCAAAGGCTGTATCAATATCGCTATGATTACCTCGTGCTAATGTCGGTGGAAAAGAGCAATCTAGCACTAATGCATCAAGTTTATTTACTGACAATAAGTACTGCTCAGTCTCCAGAGGTAAACCATCGGTATCTGTTAAGTAAGCGACTGTCTTTCCATCACACTCAAACAGATACCCAAACGTAGGTTTGGAGTGTTGCATCGACAGTGGTGTAATTTTCAACCCTTCGACATTAAAAGGTACTCCATGCTGAAGATACGGACGAAAATGTAAACAGCCGGAATGCTTCAGTAGATCAGCACAGCCTAAAGGATCATCAGGGCACCAGACAGGAATTAAGGCGCCATTTCCCCAACGCAGATGAAACAAACCTTGAACATGATCTACATGAAAATGAGTGAGCAAAAAGCCAATATATGAACCAACAGAAAAACGCTTATGAAGATCCATGATGCCTGCATCAATAAGCAAACGCTTTTTATTCTGCGCATTTCCCCACTCTATCATCGCCGAACAGGGTTTTCTTTCGAGGTGATGATCATGGGTTGCAGCCTCACATGCAGAACAATGACAACCATATAGGGGAACACCACCAGCGGCACCTGTGCCGAGTAATGTCAGTGATAACATAATTACCCCACTACGTTTTTTGATTAAGACTCGTATACAGCATATTTCATTTGAGCAAGAAACTGCTCAGTACTGCTTTGAAGAGAGCCACTATTATCAACCACAATTGCACATGGTGGTCTTACAGCGTCATAAGCCACTGCGCGCTCCAACCGTTGTGTTATCTCTTCTTCACTTTCTCGCCCTCGAAACTGTAACCGTTGCTCTAGGGCTTCAGGGCTAACTGAGATCCACACCACTTGAAGTTGTTCACCAAAGCGTGCCTTGGCGGTTTCTAAATAAGCTCTGGAGCCATTAACCATGACATCCAATCCCTTATTGAGCCAATCATCCACTTCATTGCCAACGCCATATCGACAACCATTCGCCTGCCAGTGCATGACAAATAGCCCACGATTTATACGTAAATCAAATTCGGTATCCGATAACGCTATATGATTTTCGTTCCCCATAAATGCAGGTCGAGTAATATATCGATGTGCGATCATCAATCGTTCACTTAAACTTTCTCGAACCGCATTGATAAGAGAATCTTTACCCGCGCCAGATGCACCTAATATATAGAACAACCTAGCCAACACTGTTTCTCCTCTAGAAAACCCGATTGCCTTGGCGCCATACTTGTTCAATCACGGCTTGATTGGCTTTACGACCAACAAGCATTACGTCAGCTCTCAACCCTTCTTTTATAGTCCCTCTATCCGTCAAGTTGAGTGCCGCCGCTGGATTAGCCGTTGCTAAGCGCGTCGCTGATGCTAAATCAAGCGCGTTACGTTCATCGCTTGCTAACTTAAAAACAGCATCAAGCAAACTGCTAGGAAAGTAATCAGACGACAGCGCATCCAATACACCCAGCGTTGCTAATTCATGTGCCGCAATATTTCCTGAGTGCGAGCCGCCACGTACAACGTTTGGTGCTCCCATCATCACTTTTAATCCAAGCTCATGTGAACGTTGAGCGGCTTCAATCGTCGTCGGAAACTCAGCTAATACCATTCCTAGTGAATGTGATTCTTCGACATGTAACGACGTTGCATCATCATGACTCGCTAAAGGTATGTGTTTTTCACGACACAATTTGGCTATCGCTTTTCGATTAGTACCTGACCACTGTAGAGACTGAGCTCGCTGATATTGCTCAAACTCTGCCATTTGTTGATCACTTAGGTTGTATTTACCTTGGTAGTATTCATTATATTTGTTGATATTGACAAACTGACGTTGGCCGGGAGAATGATCCATCAACGACACCATGTGGATCTGTTCTAAGTCGAGATATTTTTCTGCCAATTCCACTGTCGCTGAATGCGGTAACTCACATCGTATATGCACAAAATGCTCGGCCCTATTTAACCCCAACTTTCCACTTTCGATAATGGTATCAATCATTTTGTCGAGGTTTTCCTGTCGGTGTCCTCCATCACGCACATCACCAACCGCAATCGCATCTAAAACAGTCGTAATACCAGAGCCAATTAACTGAGCATCATGCGCTGCCATTGCTGACAATGCAGGCCAATTGACTTTCGGTCTTGGGGTAAAGTATTTTTCTAAATTATCGGTATGAAGCTCAATCAGGCCCGGCATTAAAAAACTTTGATTTGCATTAATTGCTTCTGGTCGCTGGCTGCTTGAATCCGACATTGCTCGAATCAAACCATCCTTGATTTCAATCGAACCATTAATAACTTCATTTTCCAATACCAGTTGTACATTGGTAATAATCATCATGACTTCCTTTTTAATGATCAATTTCACTCAATTGTGCCGTGGACATATCGTAAATCTTATCTGCTACGCGTTTACGAACTGACTCATCATGGAAAATACCAACAATCGCGGCACCACGATGCTTAGCCTCTGAAATTAACTCGACAACAACTTGGCAGTTTTTCTCGTCCAATGACGCGGTAGGTTCATCAAGTAAGAGAATAGGCGATTCGACAATAAACCCTCTTGCGATATTAACGCGTTGCTGCTCTCCGCCAGAAAACGTCGCTGGAGCAAGGTGCCAAAGTGCTTCCGGTACATTTAACCGACGAAGAAGGACCTGTGCTTTTTCACGCGCCTCATCTTTATCGACACCTAAATCAATCAAAGGCTGGCTGACCACATCTAATGCACTGATACGAGGAATAACCCGTAAAAATTGACTCACCCAACCTACGGTATGCTTTCTTACCTCAAGAATCGATTTAGGTGTCGTATTGGCGAGATCTACCCAGTCATTATTATTTCGATTTTTGCGAACAAGAATGTGCCCAGCATCGACTAAATAATTGGCGTAGAGTGCTTTAAGAAGTGTACTTTTACCTGAGCCTGAATGCCCAAGTAACACCACGCATTCACCGCTTTCCACCTGAAAACGGCTGTTATCAAGAACAGGTATTCGCGCGCTACTTTGATTATGCAATACGAACGTTTTGCTGATATTTTCAACCCGAAGCATTACTTTGTTATTGTGAGTATTCATCATGCTTCTTATCCTTGTAATACCGATGAAACGAGTAATTGCGTGTAAGGATGCTGTGGATCATCTAATACTTGATCAGTTAACCCCGTTTCAACAATGCGGCTTTCTTTCATCACGATTAATCGATGAGCAAGCAAACGAGCAACGGCAAGATCATGCGTTACAATGACGACAGACAACCCTAAATCAACAACTAGATTTCTAATTAAATCAAGGAGTCGGGCTTGTACCGATACATCTAGTCCACCGGTTGGTTCATCCATAAATACCAACTTTGGATGCGTCACTAAATTTCGTGCTATTTGTAACCGTTGTTGCATACCGCCAGAGAACGTAATAGGCATATCATCAATTCGGTCTAAGGGGATTTCAACTTGCCCAAGCCAATCAATCGCTTGTGCTCTAATATCCCCGTAATGTCTGTTACCAACAGCCATTAAACGTTCGCCAATATTGCCACCAGCAGACACTCTAGAACGAAGACCGTCCATTGGATGCTGATGTACCACGCCCCACTCTGTGCGCAACAAACGACGACGTTCACTTTCAGACAAACCAAACAGGCTAACACTATGATTAGTGTCAATTTGATACTGAACATCGCCACTATCAGGTACTTCACGGCCTGATAGAACGCGGAGTAAGGTACTTTTCCCCGAGCCTGATTCCCCAACGATCCCCAATACTTCACCTGGCCAAAGTTCAAAATCGATCTCTTGGCAGCCTTTCTCAGCTTGATACAATTTCGTCAGCTGCGTCACTTTAAGCAGAGGTTGTAATTCATCACAGGTTTGATTCACAACCGTCTCATTCCGACTCTTTTCAACATCCATTAAAGACACAATGTCGTCTCCTTACTCTTTTGCAGCGCTTGTTGTTCACGGCAATAATCCGTATCTGAACAGACAAACATTCTCCCTCCTTGATCGTCGGTTACGACTTCGTCTAAGAAGCTATCTGTCGAGCCACAAATACTGCAGGGTTCATCCCATTGCTGAATTTCAAAAGGGTAGTCATCAAAATCGAGACTTTTCACATCGGTATAAGGTGGAATGGCATAAATCCGTTTTTCTCGGCCAGCCCCAAACAGTTGTAGAGCAGGCATTTGATGCATTTTAGGATTATCGAACTTGGGGATCGGAGAAGGATCAGTAATATATCGACCATTCACTTCAACAGGGTAAGCGTAAGACGTTGAAATATGGCCATATCGTGCAATGTCTTCATACAGTTTTACATGCATCACACCATATTCTTCCAATTCATGCATTTTCCGTGTTTCTGTTTCACGTGGCTCGATAAAACGTAATGGCTCAGGAATAGGAACTTGATAAATCAATATCTGCCCTTCATTCAACGGTTTCTCAGGAATGCGATGACGTGTTTGAATCAAGCTCGCATCACTGGTTTTTTCGGTCGTTTTAACCGCTGCCACTTTTTTAAAAAACTGACGAATAGAAACGGCATTGGTCGTATCGTCAGCGCCCTGATCAATCACTTTAAGCACATCTTGCTGTCCGATTATCGCCGCTGTAATTTGAATACCTCCCGTCCCCCATCCATAAGGCATCGGCATTTCTCGGCCACCAAACGGAACTTGATAACCCGGTATCGCAATCGCTTTTAGCAGTGCTCGACGTATCATCCTTTTCGTCTGCTCATCTAAGTAGCCATAGTTGTAGCCACCGGTTTGGTTTGAATCAAACATCATGAAGGCCCTCTTTGATGATTTCACTCTGTTGCTCGTCATACTCTTTTTGTAGTTTTCGAATCAATTCAAGCTCAGATTGAAAATCAACATAGTGAGGAAGTTTCAAATGGCTAACAAAACCGGAGGCTTCAACATTATCGCCATGTGACAGAACAAATTCTTCGTCCTGAGCGGGGCCTTGTGGCTCTTCATCGTACTCTTTATGTTGTAGTGAACGATCAACCAATGCCATCGACATCGCTTTGCGTTCTGAAAAGCCAAAGCTAATTCCATACCCTCGGGTAAATTTGGCTTTTTCAGTCTTACTCCCTGTAAATGCGTTTATCATTTGACACTCTGTCAATTCGATATCGCCAATTTCGACAGCAAAGCCTAATTCTTCAGGAATAATTTCTAATGTCACTTGGCCTGAACGGATCTCACCTGCGAAAGGATGATTGCGTCCATAACCGCGTTGTGTCGAATACCCCAGCGCAAGTAAGAACCCTTCATCGCATCGTGATAATTGTTGTAATCTTGCGCTTCGATTAGCAGGATAAGCAGGTGGAGTTACGGTTATATCTTCCGGTAATTCCCCGTTATCTGACTCTTGTACTGCCAGCTCTAGTTTCTCTAAAATCTGCAGAACTTGGGGGCTTAACGCTGGTGTTTCAGTGTTATTCAGCGGCTGTTCTTTATCATCACTTTCGCTACAGATATGCGCCTGTTCACCACCTTCTGCCAGTAGCGTGAAATCAAGTAAACGGTGGGTATAATCGTAAGTAGGCCCCAGTATCTGCCCCCCAGGGAGATCTTTATATGCCGCTGAAATTCGACGCTCAATACGCATACTTTCAGTTTGTAACGGCTCAGTAACAGCAAATCTTGGCAGTGTTGTGCGATAAGCTCGAAGTAAAAATATCGCCTCAATTAAATCACCTCCGGCCTGTTTAATGGCAAGGGCTGCCAACTCTTTATCGTAAACACTGCCTTCTGTCATCACTCTGTCTGTTGCGCCAGCTAACTGTTCAGATATCTGAGCGACCTCAAGAGGTTGTTGAGAGGTTGGACCGCGACGTTTTTTCTCTTGAAGCCGATGTGCGGCGGCAATGGCTTTTTCCCCACCTTTTACAGCAACGTACATAGCGTATCCTCTTTATTATTTAATCGAATTTGCGTTGTTCTAGGTAGCGCCATAACTTGGCGACCACTTGTTAAATAAAGATCCACGCCATGCGGAAATACCCCTCGCCCATTCAATACCGCTGCAAGTAATTCGTTTGATAATCCATTGATATAGGCCGTGTTTTGTCCTTGAATACCGGGGCCTGTCAGCGACAGCTCAATACCAGATTGTAACGAGTCCACTTCTATAATGAGGGAGGCACTTCTGTCTGGATAATTCTCTTCGCCTTTAGAAAAACCGTTTAACGTTGTTATTTCGTTACCTGCTAACAACCCGAAATCAGCGTGCTCTCTTATTTGTGTTAAAGAAGCGGCGCAATGAAAACGGACATTCTCAATGAAAGACGGATCATTTAAATAGTGCGAAGACATAAATACTTGCGTCGAGTTATCCACCAGAGTAAGCATTAACTGTGTTGCGGCTTTGCTAACACCACCAAAGCGAACATCACTTGGTAATTCAACCACGAGACCAGGTTTAGCCATTGCGTCCATTAATAAACGAAAAGTCTGCTGAGCGTCATGAACTGGACAATCAAATCCTTTTACTAGCTGGCTCATTCATCTTCTCCTCTCACCATGGTGAAAAAGTCCACCTTGCTGGCGGAAACCTGTTGAGCCCGAGACTGTTCTTGCTTCACAATGTCGGCATTTAACGGGTTAATGAGACGATGATGCAGATCGCTTTGCATCGATGTTTGCATTAGGGCATCAATCACAGCCGCTATCTCAGAGTGAGATTTATCACGACCTGTGATGTAGCTATACCCTAGCTCTCCACTATCAAGTTGGATCACTGTTCGCGTCATCGTAACGTCACCGATATTAAACTGGCTCCCTGTTGAACCCATTCTTGCGCGAACTTGGGCTAGACCAATCTCAGGTTCTCGAACAAAGTGATAACTCGGATCTAAACCAAGTTGTTGCCAACCGTTAGCTAAGGCACGATGATCGCATCGAGCTAACACAGCCATCCACTTTTGTCGTTGCGTTCTTTGTTCCGTTTCCATTTAGTGCTCCAAAACAATTTCAACCAAATCCGATCGTGTATGTGAAGATGAAAACTCCACGATCCGATCAGTGCCCTTTAAGGCATTGGTGGTTTTAAATGCCATAACTGGCGTTTTGCTAGGAAGTTGTAGTAGACGACAATCCGTTTTGGTGGGCATAACGGCCCTCAACCGCGTCGAACGTCTCGTCAGTTGAACGTCTAGTTTGTCTCTCAAATAGTGATGAAGCGATCCCACTTCAAAATGTTTTACAGCAGGCCACCAGTTCACATCAGAGAGGTAATGGTCAATCACACTGGCTGGTACACCATCAATTTTTCTTAATGTGGTGAGTTTAATAATCGATGACTCAGGTAAGACACCAAAGAGAGCTGCCACCTTGTCGTTTGCACGAGTTAAACCTCGTTCGATCACTCGACTCGTTGGTAAACTGCCCTGCTCCAACAAATTATCAGTAAAATGCGCCCCGGCATGTAATGGGTACTCGAATGGTTGGCTAACCACCATATTGCCTCGTCCTTGTTGGCGTTCGATCATCCCATTAAACACCAGCTCATCTATCGCACGACGCACGGTATGACGATTTACATTAAACCGTTTAGCAAGTACTGATTCTGATGGTAAATAGTCACCGGCTTGAAAATAGCGGCGAACATCCTCTTCTAAGTGTTTCGCAATATTCAAATACACTCTCATCATCAATCTCTCAGCATCACGGGTGACTTATCTAGACAAGTTATGAAAAATATTAAATAAACATTTTTCGGATATGTTGTGAGGCAAAATCAATCAAACTCACAGTGACAATGACGATCAACATAATGCAAGCGGTCTGTTGGAACTGAAAACCTCTTATCGCTTCCCATAACAGAACCCCTATACCACCAGCACCCACCATGCCTACCACAGTGGCCGAACGAACGTTCGACTCAAGCCGATATAACGTAAAAGAAATCCAAAGCGGTAATACTTGAGGAAGAACGCCATATAAAATCTCTTCAATTTTATTGGCTCCTGTCGCACGAACGCCTTCTACTGGGCCAATATCAATCGCTTCGACCGCTTCAGAAAACAGTTTTGCAAGTACCCCTGTGGTATGTACAAATAACGCAAGTACGCCGGCAAAAGGTCCTAACCCAACAGCAACAACAAATAGCATTGCAAATACCATTTCATTGATTGCTCGAGCAGAATCCATCAAGCGACGCATTGGCTGATATATCCACCAAGGGGCTATATTTTCTGAGCACATCAATCCAAATGGGATAGAAATAACGACGGCTAATATCGTCCCCCACAATGCAATTTGTATCGTTATCAAGGTCTCTTCGAGGTAAAGTTTCCAGTAAGTAAAATCTGGCGGGAAAAAATCCGCCCCTAGCTCAATCATGTTTCCAGAATCTTTTATTAATTGAACTGGATTCATTTCTGCACCTTGCCAAGACCAAGCAAGAACAAACGCAACCAATAACATGATTGCAAAGCGCTTCCATTGAGAAGTGGGACCCATTGGGATATTTTGAGTTGAACTGCTCATTGCATCTATCCATTAAAAACTGTGTGGCAGCAAAGGGCTGGAAAACTCGCGCCTCCAGCCCATGCGACGCTATTCCATTGCTTCAAGAGCACTCATTTGGCGGTTTAGAACAGCAAGCTTACTCTTCGCTGATTCTAATTTTGACGCTTGCTCTTTGGTTAAACTTGTTTGTTTATTCAAGCTATTTAACTGTTTAAAGAGCGCTAGCTGGCGAATGGGTAGCAGCTGTAAGTCACTCGATGGTTTAAAAGGAGCCCAACCAAGTTCTTTTAGAACGGCTAGCTCTTTCTCATCACCAGAAGTACCGTAATCCATGAAAAAACTGTAAATTTCATTTTTTGCTGAATCAGGGAGATTTTTACGCCACACAATAGGATCGGATGGAATCAGTGGTGACTGCCAAATCACTTTGATATTGGCAAACTTTTCTGGATTGGTAAGCTCGAAACGGCGCATGCTTTCGGTATTATTCGTCGCTACATCCACTTGCTGATTTGCAACAGCAAAGAGATTCACTTCATGACTAGAATTCAACGTGCGCTTAAACTCTGACGGTTGAATGTTATTTTTTGCAAAGACATAGTATGACGGTACAAGAAAACCTGATGTTGAATTGGGATCGCCATTACCAAACGCGAGCTCCGAACGCTGAGAAATCATGTCTTCAACACTGTTAATTGGGCTGTCTTTATGGGTGATCAATAAACTCCAATAACCAGGATTACCTTCGGAGTCTACCGTTTGCGCGAAAACCTCGCCCCCAGCTCGGTCAACCGCTTCCATCGCTGATTTGTTACCAAACCAAGCGACATCAACTTTATCGAAACGCATACCTTGAATAATGCCTGCATAATCTGGCGCAAAATACGCTTTCACTTCCATGCCCAGCTTATCACTCATATCTTTTAGGAACGGGTCCCACACTGTTTTGAGATTTTGCTGTGATTCAGTCGAAATAATACCGAAATTAAGCGATTCCAATTGCTCTTCAGCAGAAACGGGGATCGCTGTTGCAGCTGTAAGTAGTCCAAGACTACAAACCATCGTCTTTAGTGCTCGTAACATCTTCAATATCCTTTGTGTGTTAACGTAGTAAAGGGGTGGAATGGGTTTCTATTGACGCGAGTGGTAGAGGTTCACTCTCATCAATATTGGCTTTGGGTTGATAGCTATAGAGCTGTTCAAGCTCTTGTTGGCTGATGCTTGCGCTTTCACCTTGATAAAAGACTTTGCCTTCTTTTAACGCGATGACATGTTTACAATATTTAAGGGCATGCTCGACTTGGTGCAAAGTAACAACCACAGGAATCCCTTCCCGCTGGTTAATGTCTGTCAGTAATTCCATCACAATACGAGAAGACTCTGGATCTAATGAAGCAATGGGTTCATCAGCGAAAATGATCTTCGCTTTTTGCATCAAGGCACGAGCGATGGCTACACGTTGTTGCTGCCCACCAGAAAGAGTCGAAACACGTTGATAGGCAAAATCACTCATCCCAACTCGCTCTAAAGCCGCCAACGCTTGCTGTTTTTGATCTAAACTAAATCGCCCACTTAAAGTACGCCACAACGGTGTATGGCTCATGGCACCAATTAATACGTTAGTTAGGACAGTGAGGCGATTAACAAGGTTGAATTGTTGAAAAATGTACCCCGCTTGGGCGCGTCTTTGTCGAATATCAACCGTTGCACGACCATGCGCTTGGACCACTTCACCTAAAACACGGATCTCACTGTTTTGATCTTTATCGCCATAGACTAAGCCACTTAAATGGCGCATTAATGTTGATTTACCCGATCCCGAAGGGCCTAAGAGCGCCGTCATTTCTTTATGATGAATACTGAAATCGATCCCATCTAAAGCTTTTTTATTTCCAAACGTTTTTGTCAACGCTTTGACTTCAATAATGTTATCCATGCTATTGAGTCCTAGTTAAATAATGCTCATAGCGTGGCAATTTTTTGTGTCGCTTTTATAAAAAAAACATGTCAGAAATGTGGCAAAAAATCGTATCTAAAAAAGGTATAGCAGGTAAGATTCAAGCAAAATAAAGGAGCAGAGAGATTATCTAGACGAGAGCACTAACTTGTCTAGATAACGCCTTAATGAAAAGTTAATAAATGAATCAATAGCGCGGCTATATATAATAGAAAATAAAATAGCCTTTAGATTTCATCGTATTTAACCCACAAACAAAATATACTTTTTAGGTATTATCTTGAATTTAAGTTCTATATAATCATAAGGTTGATCATATTTCTATTATAATAAGCAATATCTAAAGTAAGGCGTCTGAATTGAAAAAAGTAATAACGCTAACCACATTAATATTGGTGTTAATGGGTTGCAGTAGCCATAGTGAAAAAGACTCAGTAAGCGATAATGAGCATTGTGTTCTCGTGAGTAACCCTGCACTAATGAGCAATGATAATGGAAATTGTACTAAATTCGACTTTAGAGCATTTTTTGAAGAAAGAAATAAAGATAAAGGATAAAAGATAAAAGCGTTAAATTGCAGAAAATCAGAAACGTTAATCCAAAGTCACTGCGTTTTTCTTAAATCATTTTCCGAAAGCCTTGAGTAAGCAACAATCTACTCAAGGTATGAACAGGCTACTCTCTACCTCAAAAACGAGTCAAAATCAAATCGCGATAGATGATTACAAAGAAAAATCATAATCAGTCGATTAAACATGAAACTTTTACATTCTGATTAGTGCCCCCCCTTCCAAACTCACTTTGAATGACACAAAAATCACTTTCACCTATTTTTCAACTTATCGTTTATCTATACAATCTTGGCGTTTTAAATTTAGAAGAATAAAAGAATGAATGAGCTCCTAATCTTTCACCACCGGCTAAAACAAGCCCGTGAAGAGCATGGCATGACCCAAGTCGATGCTGCAAAACACCTTAAGATAGCAAGACAAACCTACTTAGACTTAGAGAATGGTCGAACACAACCACGCTTAGATACACTTTTAGAATTATCAAAGATGTTTAATAAAAGCATTATGTTCTTTGCTGGTGATCGTCCTTCTTTAGATGAATTTGACACCTTGGAGTTACTGGCGGAGCTGCAACAACGCTATGTGACGCTTTCCACTGACAGGACTGAAGAGGCGACGGCTCAACCGGAATAAAAAAGTCTGGAAGATAGCAACCTTTTGGGAGGGTATTGCTAATGACATCCATGCTTTAAAGATTTCTACGATTTCCTCGAAGCTCACTTTGTATGGGGTGGCCAAACAACACGCATCGTTTACGCCATGAACGCTAGCTTGTCTTCAGTTACACCCAAATCTGCTAGGCGTTGTTTCCTCCCTACCTTTTCAGATAGCACATCAATGACTTCAAGGGCTACATTCACTGCTTGCTCTTGTGTCATTGCTGCCGTGTCGATACCCATCGCTTTGGCTATATCAACAAAAAACATAGATTGGTTCAAAAATCTAAGATTAGGTGTCTCAAGCTCGATACAGAAATTAATTTTAAACAGTTATTTTTTAATCATCTAAATAGTATTCCTTTTGCACATGCTTTTACGTGTATCGTTCATTTTGCAATCGATATAAAGGACACTAGTTAATGAAAAAACTTCTTTTAGCTGTACTCCCTTTTGTACTCTTTTCAACACCATCATTCGCCTATACAAAATATACGGTTTTAAACAGTACTTCAGGTACTGTTGACTACCTTATCTTTAAACAAATGAGCGGACTTTTTTGTGGTGAGCACTATATTGATAATCTAACACCCTGGTCATTAACGCCTGATTCTGATGGCAGGGGAGCTTGCCTGCTTAAGAGTATCCAAGGAATACTTCACATTGATGGCGAAGATATACCATTGGAATATCATTCATCAGGTACGTCATATGGCCAATTCGTTATTGTATCGAAGCGTGTTGATAATAAGGTAACAGCAAAAATAGTATCCGCCGATATTTTGGGTAACTATAACAATAGTGATGATACCCCTCAATATGATGGTAATCCTCAATATGATGATACCCCTCAATATGATGATAATCCTCAATATGATGATACCCCGAAATATGATGATACTCCCTCGGTGTAAGGGTAATCCTCAATAACTAAATAACGACAAATGGAAAATAAAAAGCCGCTCTTTGGCGGCTTTATATATGTACTTATAAGCGACCAGATCACTTGAGAGATATACTTTTTTACAAATACATAGCGCGTGTCACTTATTCTATAATCGATGTTAAGGATACTACGTGATGAAAAAACTTCTTTTAGCAATACTCCCTTTTTTACTATTTTCAGCTCCATCCTTCGCCTATCCAAAATATACGGTTTTAAACAGTACACTAGGCACTATTAATAAACTTACTTTTTATCAAATAATTTCAGAATGTAGTCCTAATTATATTTATAATATAGGTCCCCAATCGTTAAAGCAGGAACAGCCCCCTTATGACAGGAGTAATTGCCTGCTAACGGACATCAAAGGAACACTTCATATAGACGGTATGGATATCCCTCTAGAGTACCATTCATTCGGTACCACATATGGTCAATTCGCTATTATAGCAAAGCAGATTAACAATAAGTGGAGCGCTAAAATAGTGTCTGCTGATATTAGGGGAGACTATCAAGAGCCTAACATACCTAAAGATGCAGAGCATCAATAACTGAATAATGGCAAATACAAATTTAATCAGGTTTAAAATTATTTATATGATACATAAAATACGGCTATTTATACTTAGTGATAAAATAATTAAAAAGAATGTGAAAAATTACATCTTTATTTCTGATTTTTAATCATCTTTATACCTAGCCTAAATGTTTGATACAAAAAAGACCGATATTTATCGGCCTTTTTGAATATCATACAGTGAATGGAAATTACTCTTCTTTAGGGTAATGAATATCAACACCGAGCCCAGGATGACAGTCATAAAGTTTTACGTCACCTTTATGTAATTCAGCTACCGCTTTAACTAAAGATAACCCTATGCCTAAACCACCATCATTTCGTGCTTTATTGATCCGGTATAATCGTTCAAACACTCGCTCTTTTTCGCATTCAGGAATACCAGGGCCATTATCTTTCATCGCGATCATCACGGATTCATTTTCTTGTCGGCAAATCAGAGAAAGCTCACTTCCTTTAGGGCAATAACGCAATGCGTTTTCCACCAAATTAGCCAGTTGCTGGATCAACAATTCACGATCACCCTGAATAACAAGCGGAGACTTTGGCGTATGAACGTTTAAGACCATCCCTGCATCATCTGCTACATCGACATAGATATCCGCAATAATATTGACTACATCAACAATATCTACAGTTTCAAATCGTTGACGACGTTGACCTGACTCAATTTGTGAAATCCGCAATAGCGCATCAAAAATATCAGCCAAACGAGTAGATTCTTTGACAGCTAATGCTAACTGCTCAGATAAATGATGGCTATCAACTGTATTTTGTTGAACCAGCATTTCATCGAGAGTCAGTAAATGATACTGCAAACGTGTGATAGGTGTTTTCAATTCATGAGCAATATTGGCAGAAATATCGCTCATTGCCGCCACAACACTTTGTAAGTGAGAGAGCATTTCATCCACCGAATAACTGATACGATCCAGATCATTATCTTGCCGAGAAACGGTGGTTCTTGCCGATAAATTGCCTTCTGATGCTATTTTTAACACATGTTCAATACGGTCAATTTTTTCTTGGTTACGTTTACTCATGTAAGTGACGATTACGCCACTCAGTAGCACAACGAGTATCCCAGATAAGGTAAAGCCTGTGACTAAAACATCGATAACATCATCTTCATCAATAGGTTCTTTGTCTATTTCAGTTGTCATTCCATACATAAAGGCTTCAATGTTTTGCTCAATCTCGTCATTTAATTCATCTAAATGATAATCAACATACGAAATCGTGATACTTGATATCAGTAGCAAGCTCACTATAGAGACGGTAACAAACATTACTCCTTGTTGAATCGCAGAATGACGTAACCAAGGATGCGAAGCGCAAAATGTCTTTATGCGTTCGACCATTAACGGCAGTATTGCGCTTCTCATTTTTTGCACTCTAATTTGTAACCCGCCCCACGTACGGTATGGATCAACTGATCGCCAAACGGTTTTTCTAATTTATTACGCAAGCGACTGATATGTGTTTCTACTACACTGGTCTGAGGCTCAAAATACAATCCCCATACATGCTCAAGTAACATAGTTCGTGTGATCACACGGCCTGGATGACGAAGAAAAAGCTCCAAAATACGAAACTCTTTCTGCTGTAACTGTAAGTTTTGCCCTTGGCGACATGCGGTATGATCAAATAAATTCAGTGAAACATCAGCATAGTGCAATTCGTTAGTGGCTTTTTCTAGCAACTGATGTGAACGACGAGATAACGCAGACAAGCGTGCCAATAACTCTGAAAAAGCAAATGGCTTAGTTAAATAATCATCGCCTCCTGCCTCTAATCCATCAACGCGATCATCTATCCCCCCCAGCGAGGTTAAAAATAATACGGGCATGGTTATTTTTGATGCTCGTAATGCCTTAACAAGCGCGAGTCCATCTAAGCCTGGCAACATTCGATCTACAATCGCGATATCAAATTGTTCCGTGAGACATATCGATAATGCATGTCTCCCATCATCAACACATAAAATATTATGTCCGGCTTCTTGGAGGCCTTTCTCAACATAACGGCTTAAACTGATATCGTCTTCAACAAGCAAGATACGCATAATAATCGCTCGGTAATATAATCAGACTCACTAAACGTGCTGTCCAATAAAAATAAATGAACTAGATCAATACAGAAAAGCAGTGAGCGCTTTAACAACATCGCTCACTGCAATTATTTTAGAGGTAGGCTTATACTCAGAAAAAGTACGACGTATTTACCGTAATATTGCCACCATTCGCGATGCTATCTACATAGTATTCCATTGCCGCACCAATGTGAATATTTCGGTAAAGGTTATAATCAACGCCAACACTTGCAACAATACCTAACGCACTGTCTTTTTTATTCTCACCACCAGAGCGAGGTAGATTTATCTCAATGTCATCATTTAATACGTGCTCATATTCATCATGAGATGATGAGGTGTATTTATAATGGCTATACGTTAAACCAAGACCGCCTTTAAGCTGTATGTTTTCAGATAATGAGTAAAACATCACAGGCTTTAGGCTAATTTGTTTAACCGATAAATCCGACTCCCACTCGCGCTCTAAAATAAATCCAGGTTTATCAGACAGAAGTAACTGACTGCTATCCCCGTCTAAATCAAACTGTTTATAGCTAAGTTCAAGACCATAATTGTTTTCTGTTTTATAGCCAATAAAACCACCGAACACAGAGCTAGAATCACTAGCTACAACCGTTTTATTATCAGCGAGAAAGTGTGTTTGGTAATCGTGTTTTACTGATGCTGCACCATATTCCAAACCCATATAAGGCGAAGCCACTGCACTACCACTTAGGAGGGCTAACGAAAGCAATACTGACTTTTTCATTTTATCTATCTGTAACTAATGAGGAGATTATACTATTTCAACAATTGTGAAATTATCGTGATATCTAGAGCGTATTAACTCGCAATTCGAATATAATCTACATCAATAGCAGTATGATTAAATTCTTTATCAATTTCGCCAGAGATCGTTATTTTCGTTTCCGGTGTAACTTGGATGCCGAACCACTTGTCATGATCAATCTCAATCGTGACAGAGCCAGTACCATCAGTAAATGTGTAATGCTCACCACCTAAAGAGCGGGTAATATTTCCTGTCAGTGCCACCGGTGTATCATCACTGAACATGCCAGCATCAAGCACAGCCTTCACTGTGTTTAAGCCGTAACTTGGTCCAGTAAATCCTTGTTGTTGAGTTTGTACTGCCATTGACGGTGTAAAACCTTGAGTTGGCATTTCAGCTAAAGCTGATGTTGATAACAATGCTGCTGGTAGAAGGAATAAAGAAATACGTTTAATAGACATGTTGAAAACCTTATGTTTGTTTTGATGCTGAAAGAATACATAAGGTTCTATACACCAACCTGTCATGAACTTTACATTTTTGTAAGGTTCGCAACAGCACCGTACACAAGGTAAAGAATGTTTTGACTAATCAGGAGTTGTTGCTTATCAAGCGGATAATGTTTTAAAAAGACTTAAGGAATGGATAACGACGATTCGATTAGAGGAGAAACTGTCTTGTCATTATAAAGAAAGTGGCTCATTCATCGTCATGCCAGCACTCTCTTAACTGTGCAGGTCAAGTAGCGAGTATCGAATTTGGGGATGAGGTACACATCTGTGGAAGTAGAATGTTGAATTTAAACCAATACATTAACACTTATATAGTAAGAGACTTTAGCGTCAATAGTTAATGTTTGTAGTGGTACATTAAATTTGGCCACCTACTCAGAGGTGATATCATCACCTCTTAACATGGATAGGTGACATCATGACAAAACGAACAAGACGATTATTTAGTGCTGAATTTAAATTAGAGGCAGCA
>NZ_PYOB01000039.1:0-5812 GCF_003026165.1 Photobacterium sp. GB-1
GATGTGTATAAGAGTCACGTTATTAATATATTTCTCTAAATCAGAAAAGGGCATTGGTTTTGCGTAATAAAAACCTTGAATTAAAAATACGCCTTGGTCTCTTAAATAATTGACTTGTTCTTGTGTTTCCACACCTTCCGCAATCATGGTCAATTTTGCTTCTTTTCCAAAGCTGATAATAGCGTTTAATATATTGGCTTTAACGTCACAAGTACCGATTGTATCAATAAACATTTTGTCAATTTTTAAGGTGCTGATGGGTAACTCTTGAAAGTAGCTAAAGCCACCGAACCCCGTTCCTGCATCATCGAGCTTAATGGAAATACAATGGTCAATTAATCGCTGCATCACTTCTTTGGCTGAGGTTACGTTTGTGAACTGAGTTCTCTCGGTTACTTCTATCGCAACACGGTGATTAGACACTTGTGCTGAAGATAATGTGTTGAGTAATTTTGTTGCAAACGTTTGATTTTGAAGTTGACGCGGTATGACATTAATACTGATATAAAAGTTGTCATGGATGTTATTTAGTTTTGAAAGATCCTCGGCTACTTGTGATATTAAAAGATCTGTTATCTCGTAAATTTGTTTATTCTGTTCGGCAATATCAATAAAGTTAGCAGGAGAAATAATTTCACCATTTGCTTTACACCATCTAATTAAGCTCTCACAACCGATAATTGAGCCTGTCATTGAGTTAATAATAGGCTGGTAAAAAGGGATAAACTCTTTGCGTTTAATACCCCGTTCAATAGCCATTTTAACTGTTCGTTGTTGAGGAAGAAGGCCTAAAAATATACATGTAATAACAAGTAGAATGCATAAAAAAACATTAACCATTAAAAGTTCTGAATGAACAATATCCGTTAATCCTTTTTTAGTTACAAAAACTTCAAGATAAATGTTTTTTGTCAGCTTTTTTTTAAATTCATGATAAAAGATATTTTTTTTAATCTTCGACTGGATTTGAATTTTTTTATCCTTATAAATAATATTAATAACAACATTATTATCATTTGTGTTATTAAAATAAAGTTGACGATTTAATGGGTCGGTAATTGTGATTAAATGGGTATCATTAGGCAAATTACGAATTATTTTCAAGCGACTGCCTAAATATGAAGTAACCACATAGTCTTCAAGCGTGATTGCATTTTCTTTATTGTAGTTATAACTTATAGGTGAATTTATCCCGTAATTTGAACAACTACTGTGAGGAGTGAACAGTCCAAGGTAATGAATGTTACTCGACAAATCATTTGCTAATCGCATTTCTTTAATATCATGTTTTGAACATGTAAAAGTTAGCTTTGGTATTAACTTTTCTATACCTGTAGATAGAGCAACCCCCTCATTATCAGAAAGGTAAAATGTAGGCACTAACGCGTCTATGCCTGAGTCAAATACCATGGTATCCGGCTCATTGGCTTTATTTTTTAAATTGACACGATTATACAGTCCATATTGGAATAAACTAACTTTTATAAAATACTGCATTAAAAAGATAGAGCCTAAACCTATAATAAGAATTATAAAAGGTTGCTTCCAACGAAGTAATAAATTGTTATTCATGATATTTAAATTAGCATCGATTCTAACTAGGTATATTCTATTATTCTTTAGCTGTTTGTTTCAAATATAAATACAATTATTGAATAAATGACTAGAAAATTAGCACTTGTGGTTATATATTTTAACGGTTATATAACCTTATGTTAAACATTGTATTATTAATTGACCTAATAATGGAGTTGCAGTAAATGCAAAAAATATATAAAAGTGATGGTTTACTATTTAAATCACATTGGTTTACTGTTCCGCTGAATTATAGAGATTCACATCAAGAAAAAATTACTCTTTATGCTCGAGAAGTGGTGAAGCAAGGCCACGATAATGATGATTTACCGTGGTTAGTTTATTTACAAGGAGGACCTGGATTTCCATCGCCACGCCCGACGGGCAATTCAGGTTGGCTTAAGCAGGCATTAACAAAATACCGCGTATTACTGCTTGATCAACGAGGTACAGGGAAAAGTACTCCGATTTCTCATCAAACTTTGTCTGATAAAACGCCAGAGCAGCAAACAAACTATTTAAGTTATTTTCGCGCTAATAATATTGTTAAAGATGCTGAATTTATTCGTGAAGCATTAAATATTAAACAATGGGCTATTTTGGGGCAAAGCTTTGGTGGGTTCTGTGCATTGCATTATTTATCTTATTACCCTGAGTCATTAACACGTGCTTATTTAACGGGTGGTATTCCACCGATAACAGGGCATGCTGATAACGTTTACCGTGCAACTTATAAACGTGTACTCGGTAAAAATAATAGTTTCTTTTCTCGCTTTCCTAATGCACAACAGCAATGTGTCGATATTGCTAATTTCTTATTGGACAATGATGTTCGGTTACCTAATGGTCAACGATTTACTGTTGAACAATTCCAACTGTGGGGGATTAATTTAGGTCGAGGTGGTGGTGATTTAGCGATGTACTACATGCTTGATGAAGCTTTTGTTGAGGTTGGTGGTCAACCTGAGTTGAGCTACAGCTTTTTAAACCAAATGTTATTAGAGCAAAGCTATCAGACAAATCCTATCTACGCTATTTTGCATGAATCTATATATTGCCAACATGAAGCGTCGAGCTGGTCAGCGCAACGTGTACGGAGTGAATACCCGCAATTTAATTACGCAAAGGGAGGGGATTTCCTCTTCACAGGGGAGATGGTCTATCCGTGGATGTTCGATCAACTGCATTGCTTACAACCACTAAAGATTGCGGCAGAATTACTTGCAGTGAAAGATGATTGGTCTTACTTATATGACGCTAAGCAGTTAGCGAACAATACCGTTCCCGTTGCTGCTGCTGTCTATGTTGATGATATGTATGTTGATTATGATTTAAGTTGCCAAACACTAGCAGGGTTAAATCAGGCTAAAGTGTGGGTAACAAATGAATATGAACATAATGGGTTAGGTGTTGCTGGAGAAGTTATTTTATCTAAATTAATGACGTTAGCCGATAACCTATAAAATAGTTGAGCAAATTGCTTAGGTATTATTTGTGTTATAATATAACATATTGATAATGGTACACGTGAGTTCCTGGTGCACAGTACGATAAATTTAACCTGTTGGTGATCTTTTTAAACGATTAATCACGTATTATCTTTGTTTAAAGCGCAGTACTGTTGTCATGTGGTAATTTTCGCTATTATTCACAAGTTGAAATTAAGTCGATAGTCATCATAAGCAATAGCATTCCTTATGATCGAGTATTAGAAAATGCTTAGGAAGAATATGGTAAATGTTAGGGCGAGAGTGCCTTTTAAAGTTGGTTTAAAAAGCAATATTCCTGCAGATTTGCTTTCGTTCAACGGGCTTGAGTCTGGTAAAGAACACGTTGCCGTTATTTTTAAAGATGCAGATAAAACGACAGCACCTTTGGTGCGTATGCATTCTGAATGTTTAACTGGTGATGTTTTCCACTCATCTCGATGTGACTGTGGTGAACAGTTAGATGAAACTATTGAAAAGATGGGGGAGTTAGGCGGTATTATTCTTTATCTTCGTCAAGAAGGGCGTGGTATAGGTTTGTACAATAAAATTGATGCTTATAAGCTTCAAAGTGAAGGTATGAACACATATGAAGCAAACAATCATCTAGGTTTTGGTGACGATTTACGTGATTTCAGTGAAGCGGCATATATGTTGAAAGCACTGGGTTTAACTGAGATTCGACTTGTTACTAATAACCCTAAAAAGATTCGTGAATTAAGCGAAAATGGTATCAATATTGTTGAAGTTGTTGGTACTAAAGCGCATGTAAAAGATGGTAATGAAAGTTATCTTAAAACCAAAGCAAGTCATGGTCATCATCGCTTATATTTCGAAAGTTAAGTTGTATTATCTGTAAAAAAAAGCCCTGTATTGCTCGCAGGGCTTTTTTGTTTCTGTGCAATTTTTCTGAACAAGATTCCCCACACTTACACATTAGAAAATGTAATCCAAATTCAAAATTTATTCGTGCTAAATCAAGCAATATCTTCTTGTCATAATCCAGCATCAAGATTAACATCTCGTCTTAAATTTAGTCATAGGTTCTAATATAAGAATATTTATTGAATGTTGAATTCAATATTTATTGTTAGGTTAGAGTTTTATCCTGTTTGAAGGGCTCGTTTTTATTTTATCGGGTTCTTTGCAAAATATTATTCTGTCTGAGGGTAATGGTT
The DNA here is from genome assembly GCF_003026165.1 of Photobacterium sp. GB-1. Classification (NCBI taxonomy): domain Bacteria; kingdom Pseudomonadati; phylum Pseudomonadota; class Gammaproteobacteria; order Vibrionales; family Vibrionaceae; genus Photobacterium; species Photobacterium sp. GB-1. The sequence goes on from NZ_PYOB01000039.1 coordinate 4,241, forward strand.
GTGGTTAAGCAATCGTCTTCGAATATGGGCAAGTTCCTATTCTTGCTTATTATATTTATTGCTGTAGGGCAAATGACCCAAACAATGTACGTGCCAGCAATTCCAGAAATGGCGACGTTCTTTGGTGTTAGAGCTGCTTCTTTACAGGCAGTGATGGCCGCGTATTTAATTCCTTATGGTTTATCGCAGTTTGTTTATGGGCCGTTATCTGATCGTATTGGCCGACGTCCCGTAATGATCAGCGGTATGGTCATTTTCTTGATCGGTACTGTTATTGCGTTAGTAGCCCCAAGTTTTGAAGTACTACTCCTTGCTAGTTTTATCCAAGGTATGGGTACTGGTACCAGTGGTGCAATGAGCCGAACAGTTACACGCGATTGTTATGACGGTGATGACTTACATAAAGTAAATAGTTTAGTCAGTATGGGGGTGATATTTTCTCCATTGATCGCACCTGTATTAGGGGGCTATTTATCAGAGCATCTAGGCTGGGAATCTATTTATGTTTACCTTTTAGGTTTTGGTTCACTTGTAACACTTGCCCTAATGCGTTCTTTTGGTGAAACATTACCCGTTGAAAATCGCCGAGCGGAGCGAGTATGGGTAAGTTACCGTTATGTGTTATCTAATCGTCGTTTCCAAGGTTATGTGGTGTGTTTAATTGCCACATTTGCAGGTGTCGCTACGTTTGAAGCATCAGCAGGGGTATTACTGGGTAGTGTGTTAAAACTGGATCCAAGTACCGTAAGTTGGTTATTCATTCTGCCTTTGCCGGGTTATTTATTGGGTTCTTGGGGCTCAAATAAATTGATGAAGCGATTGGGTACCAACCGCGTTTTATTCTTGGGTATGTTTGCCTTACTTGCAGGTGCTATTACGATAATTATTCCAGGCATGGAGGGGCTGGTAACGGTGACGAGTTTAATTGGTGGTGCGTTTATCTATTTTATGGGCGCTGGGGTTTTATTTCCTGCTGCTACCACATTAGCAATTCAGCCGTTTCCGCAACATGCAGGTACAGCTGGAGCCGTACTTGGTGGTCTTCAGAATTTAGGCGCAGGTTTAGCTACATTAGCAGCATCAGCAATGAGTGCGCAAAGCCAATTTAATTTAGGTGCAGTACTTGCAGTAATGGCAATTCTTGTCGTGTTGAGTTTGGTGTGGATCCGACGCAGTGAGAAACATGACATCACAATACTGGCAAGTTAATTAAGCTCGATTATTGTGTTGTGAAAGTAAAAAAGGCGATATTACATCCATTAAAAAGATGTTGATATCGCCTTTTTTCTATTAGGAATACGATGATTAATCGCGTTTCCATAAAATATGGCAGCCTTTGTTTTCAGGATCACGGCTAATTAGCATACGCGCAAATACGTCATCGAGTTCATCGTTTTCTTCATTAACAAGACCAATGATAACCTCAGCAAAAAGCTCTTTATCCACATCAAAACCAGCGTGCTCTGCCCAGTCATCACGTGTTTCAACGATTTCAGCTGCACCACGATCTTCAAATTGTGCAGTGAAGAGTAATACGTCTGCTGGCTCTAAGTTATCTTGTGCCATTTCTAA
>NZ_PYOB01000040.1:0-18074 GCF_003026165.1 Photobacterium sp. GB-1
GTAAAATAGAGGTCCAATCTTCTTGCGTGTTAATACCATATGCTTTAGTGACTCTGACAGGGTAAAATGATGGCATAGCGTAACCAACCGTCCAATCAGGAACTTCATCAGGTACGCGTTCTCTATTCATCATGCTACAACCAGCCAGTAATAGGCAGAGCACCCCTGTTGATATAATATTTTTCATTTACTGTCCTTGTGTAATGAATGCTGAATCTAGCTCTTTCATTGAGCGCCTCACAGGTTTCTGTGAGGCGATAAGTCAATATTAATGAAGCTGGTCAACAGTAAAATGTTTAGATGTATAAACCTTATTTACCTTGTCCCAAGGGATAGGCGTTAAGGTTGCGTTAGCCTTTTTAGCTCTTTTAAGTACAGCGTTTCTTGTCTGGTTATGATCAGAGTAAGTACTTCCGTTATAGTCCGTTTCGGGTGTGCTCGTTGGTGACAGTTCAGTAACGTACGTATATTTGCCACACCCTTCAAGCCACACTTTCACTTGTCCATTTGGTAGAAAACCAAAATCAAATGTCGTTTGGTAGCAAGCTCGTTTTATTCCATCTGGTCGAATGTAACTTTGCTTTTTATAGGCCAGCGCTTTCATTTTTTGGGTGACATCTAATTCAGTAATATAGAACTTCGCGTCAAAAAGGGACGTCCAATAAAGCACAACTTTATCGGGTAAATGATTTGTATATCTTATCTGGGAGTATTGAGCGATCCCAAAAGTTAACGATAATCCATATCCATCATAGTCCGGTTGAGACTGTTTAATTCGTTCTAAATCGCTGATTCTCATAAATTGACTATGAGTGTGTAAAATAGAGGTCCAATCTTCTTGCGTGTTTATACCATATGCTTTAGTGACTCTGACAGGGTAAAATGATGGCATAGCGTAACCAACCGTCCAATCAGGAACTTCATCAGGTACGCGTTCTCTATTTATCATGCTACAACCAGCCAGTAATAGGCAGAGCACCCCTGTTGATATGATCTTTTTCATTTACTGTCCTTGTGTAATGAATGCTGAATCTAGCTCTTTCATTGAGCGCCTTACAGAAAATAGTGAGGCGGTAAACCAATATTAATGAAGCTGATCTACAATATAGTTTTTTGATGTATATATCTTATTTACCTTGTCCCAAGGGATAGGCGTTAAGGTTGCGTTAGCCTTTTTAGCTCTTTTAAGTACAGAGTTTCTTGTCTGGTTATGATCAGAGTAAGTACTTCCGTTATAGTCCGTTTCGGGTGTGCTCGTTGGTGACAGCTCAGTAACGTACGTATACTTGCCACACCCTTCAAGCCACACTTTCACTTGCCCATTTGGTAGGAAACCAAAATCAAATTGACTCTGATAGCAAATACGTTTTATTCCGTCAGATTCCACATGATGCTGTTGTGTATACATCAGCGCTTTCATTTTTGGGGTGACATCTAATTCAGTAATATAGAACTTCGCATCAAAAAGGGATGTCCAGTAAAGCACGACTTTATCGGGTAGATGATTGGTTTTCATAATCTGTTCATAGTAAGCAATTGTAGAATAACTTCTTAATGGCATACCATAACCATCATAATTAGGTAAAAAGCCTTTTATACGCTTAAAATCACTAACCGTCATAAATTGACTATGAGTGTGTAAAATAGAGGTCCAATCTTCTTGCGTGTTAATACCATATGCTTTAGTGACTCTGACAGGGTAAAATGATGGCATAGCGTAACCAACCGTCCAATCAGGAACTTCATCAGGTACGCGTTCTCTATTTATCATGCTACAACCAGCCAGTAATAGGCAGAATACTCCTGTTGATATGATCTTTTTCATTTACTGTCCTTGTTTACATTCGAATATTTGACGCTCATTGTATCTTTGCTCTGTCGGCCTTTTCTGGCCATTTGAGACCAAAAGCCTTTATGATTCGCTGGCGCTTGCGGCGGAATATGCTGAGAATTGTACGGGGTATGTTTCATGGTTATTTTCTATCTTTCTTCGGCGTTAACGATTCCCTGAGTGAGAATACACGCTAAATAGACTGGGCAATAATTGGCCTGATTATAAGATATGACCTCCACAAAAAAGCACGCCGAGATGGGCGTGCTTATTATGCGTTAGGCAGAAGCCGTGTTTGGTGTGGTTGCTATAGAATCAGTGGTAGGGATCGGTATAACTTCACCCAATGGTGGCTCTGAATTTTGCTTCTCAACAATTTTCGTCACTGCTTGTTCAAACGCTTCATCATCCATACTGAACCAAAAGTCTGGCTTTCGATGATGCGCCTTATCATAAGCAACGGTTGCACTGTCTTTATGGCGGAAAGGCTCATTCATTGGAATGTCGGGCAAAGGCTGGCTCACATCCATATAGGCTTGGATCATGTTCCATAAGCGTTTGTATTCATCAAGATCTCTTGAACCATTGATAAAACGGCCAATGGGAACCCCATGTTTATAACCATTATAACGATGAACAAGAAACAGTTGATAATTAATAAAACCCTGTGGGGTTGGCGATGTTGTCAGGTAGCAATCAAACTCAACAAAAGGGTGACTAAATCGCACCTTATTACCGAAACCATACAGTGTGACCATGCCCGTTTCTCGGCTTAATGAAAATAAGGTTTTAATGGGTAATTTTCCATTAAAAAAAGAGAAAGACCACCAAATGAGTAAGGATGGTATCAATACGTATAAAAGAAAAGTCAAAATATCGATTGATGATTGCGATGAAATGTTGGTTACGAGATATATTATCCCCAGAAGAACAAATGCTAACGGCATCATATAGAGAGCAATAAATTTTCCGAATGTCACGGCATAAAAATAGACCAAGCCCCACCATGGGAAAGTGATGTCGTGAATCTCACGCTCACTGTATATATCACTCTCAAATGTCTTAAGCTTTTTCAGTTCAGAGGGGGTACGGGATCGCAGCTCTTTTTCTGGCACATGATGATTATTGCAAGTAAATGGGAAGTGCACACCTTTTCTGGCCATGTTTGACCAAAAGCCTTGCTGATTCCCCGGCGCTTGCGGCGGAATGTGCTGTGAGTTATAAGGATTATGCTTCATGGTTATTTTCTATCTTTCTTCGGCGTTAACGATTCTCAGAGTGAGAATACACGCTTAATAGACTGGGCAATAATTGGCCTGATTATGAGATATGACCTCCACAAAAAAGCACGCCGAGATAGACGTGCTTATTATGCGTTAGGCAGAAGCCGTATTTGGTGTGGTTGCTATAGAATCTGTGGTAGGGATCGGTATAACTTCACCCAATGGTGGCTCTGAATTTTGCTTCTCAACAATTTTCGTCACTGCTTGTTCAAACGCTTCATCATTCATACTGAACCAAAAGTCAGGCTTTCGATGATGCGCCTTGTCATAAGCAACGGTTGCATTGTCTTTATGGCGAAAAGGCTCATTCATTGGAATGTCAGGCAAAGGCTGGCTCACATCCATATAGGCTTGGATCATGTTCCATAAGCGTTTGTATTCATCAAGATCTCTTGAGCCATTAATAAAACGGCCAATGGGAACCCCATGTTTGTAACCATTATAACGATGAACAAGAAACAGTTGATAATTAATAAAACCTTGTGGGGTTGGCGATGTTGTCAGGTAGCAATCAAACTCAACAAAAGGGTGACTAAATCGCACCTTATTACCGAAACCATACAGTGTGACCATGCCCGTTTCACGGCTTAATGAAAATAAGGTTTTAATGGGTAATTTTCCATTAAAAAAAGAGAAAGACCACCAAATGAGTAAGGATGGGATCAATATGTATAAAAGAAAAATCAAAATATCGATTGATGATTGCGATGAAATGTTGGTTACGAGATATATTATCCCCAGAAGAACAAATGCTAACGGCATCATATAGAGAGCAATAACTTTCGCAAAAGTCACGGCATAAAAATAGACCAAGCCCCACCATGGCAATGTGATGTCTCTAATTTGACGTTCGTTGTAGCCGCCTTCAGATGGGTCTAACGTTCTAAGCTCAGAGGGTTTACGGGATCGCAACACTTTACTTGACACATGATGATTATTGCAAGTAAATGGGAAGTGCACACCTTTTCTGGCCATTTGAGACCAAAAGCCTTGCTGATTCCCCGGCGCTTGCGGCGGAATATGCTGTGAGTTGTAAGGATTATGCTTCATGGTTATTTTCTATCTTTCTTCGGCGTTAACGATTCTCAGAGTGAGAATACACGCTAAATAGACTGGGCAATAATTGGCCTGATTGATGATGAGATATGACCTCCACAAAAAAGCACGCCGAGATGGGCGTGCTTATTATGCGTTAGGCAGAAGCCGTGTTTGGTGTGGTTGCTATAGAATCTGTGGTAGGGAACGGTATAACCTCACCCAATGGTGGCTCTGAATTTTGCCTCTCAACAATTTTCGTCACAGCTTGTTCAAACGCATCATCATCCATACTGAACCAAAAATCTGGCTTTCGATGATGCGCCTTATCATAAGCAACGGTTGCATTGTCTTTATGGCGAAAAGGCTCATTCATTGGAATGTCGGGCAAAGGCTGGCTCACATCCATATAGGCTTGGATCATGTTCCATAAGCGCTTGTATTCATCAAGATCTCTTGAACCATTGATAAAACGGCCAATGGGAACCCCATGTTTATAACCATTATAACGATGAACAAGAAACAGTTGATAATTAATAAAACCTTGTGGGGTTGGCGATGTTGTCAGGTAGCAATCAAACTCAACAAAAGGGTGACTAAATCGCACCTTATTACCGAAGCCATGTAGTGTGACCATACCCGTTTCTCGGCTTAATGAAAATAAGGTTTTAATGGGTAACTTTCCATTAAAAAAAGAGAAAGACCACCAAATGAGTAGACACACCACTGATATAAAGATTAACCCAAGATATGCTGTATTTAGTTCACTTTGTGGGGCTTTAGTAAAAATATTCACCATACCAAAAACCAAAAAAGCTAACGGCATAAAATAGATTGCAATAACTTTCGCAAAAGTCACGGCATAAAAATAGGCCAAGCCCCACCATGGGAAAGTGATGTCGTGAATTTCACGCTCACTGTATATATCACTCTCAAATGTCTTAAGCTTTTTCAGTTCAGAGGGGGTACGGGATCGCAGCTCTTTTTCTGGAACATGATGATTATTGCAAGTAAATGGGAAGTGCACACCTTTTCTGGCCATTTGAGACCAAAAGCCTTGCTGATTCCCCGACGCTTGCGGCGGAATGTGCTGTGAATTGTACGGGGTATGTTTCATGGTTATCCTTTTCATTTTATAGGTTATCAGCCCATTCTTTTTGTTGTTGAGTAAAGTCAGCACGGGGAGGTCCAATATTGTTCAAACGTATTGCATTTTTATCTAAAGAAGGAAGTGGAAATACCGTACCTTTATGTGTTATTCGCGCTTTCGCTAAAACAGCGACTTCTATTGTTTCTCTGACATTTTTTGTCTGGCGAGTATCTTCCGTCGTTTTTATACAAAAAACATAACTATTACCTAAACTCATTCCTCCTAGGGAGGAGAGGGGCTGCTGGCTGGAATACTGATCACTCAACTGATTATTCCCATCAATTAATACCTTTGTAAGCTTTTGGCATGCTTTCACAGTGATATTCTTCTGATTTAATGAGATGGGTAAATTCGACTGAATATGAATATAATGTGTTGTAGGCATTGTATTCAAACGTTGTGATACTTTATCACTTAATTGTAACTGCACTTTATCTTTTGGATAAACAGTGATTTTAATGCCAATAATTTCGTTCAACCATGTAAGATATGCAAGCTCAGGGTCGTCCTTTAATGATGCATACTCTCCATTAAAACGATCTTCCTCCTCTGCAAAAGGACCATTGGCGAGCCATTCTTGCATTGAGTTATCTTTTAGCCATAAGTAGCAAAGCCCACCAGTAAGGGAGATTGCAATGGCTAACCACCCCCAAGGTCCGACTAAAACAGACGGCGTTTTAATCCTGTTCTTTCCTAATATTCTGCTTGTTCTGCAAACAGTTTTTGTGCTTTTTCTACCCACTTCTCACTGCATTGATTTTTAAAATACATATTACAATAGCGGCTATCTGGTGAAAAAAATAGAGCGGCATAGGGGTTGCCTAACTCTGCTGCTTCAATCAACATTTTTCCGGCCTTCGGAGTATCATATATACTCGAACCGTAGGTAATGGTGGCTAACCAATACATCGCTTCTGGATTTTTTTTATCGGCTAAAGGTTGAAGTGCTTTTTCAGCTTCTCCCCATAACTTACGCTGTATATTAAGTACCCCTTCAAAAAGCGGGTCACCTGGCTGATAGATACTCGCTATATCAATAGAAGGGTTGATACTTGATATCGGATTTTCTGATAAAAATTGTTCAAATACAGCAATATCGGCTTGTTGAGGTGTTGTTGCTTTTGAGCAACCGGTTAAGGCTATCGAAGAGAGAGTTAAAAGAAGGGTAGTAATTATTACTTTCATGCATTTAAGGCCTTAATTTAGCTGACTAAGAAGCTAATAGATTTAATGTTGAATAGTACACCTAAAAACAATTGGGCAATAATTTGCTTTAATATTGATTAAAAAAGCGCTTCCTTTTTATTTAGGAAGCGCTCAAAAATTAAAAAATAATTAACCTTCAGGTACGTGAGCCCCATCAATATAAATCACTCTTTTTACCGAATCTGCTTTTTCTTGTGCTTTATTATTTGCAACAATCAAAGCTTCTTTTTCTTTAGGTGGATGAGTAAAGCTTATTGCAAAGTCATCACCATTAAAAAGTTCAGTTGCTTTTGCTGCAATATATTTCTCTTTTTCAGATAAAGAGTCATCTTCAATACTTAAGATTCTATATCCTCTCCAGGCATAGTTTGCACCCAAAGAGATACCTTGTGTCATTAATTCTTTATATATAGAACCATTCATTCTTTTATGTTTACCCTCAATTTTCATTAAGGATTCAATAGCCGGAACAAAGTTATTAAAACGTGCATAATTAAGAAGCTCAATAGCGAGTTCCTTCATTTCTTGATTGGAATCTTCTGCTTTTCTTAAATTATTAGAGTATTCAACAAGCGGGTAGTAGTAGTGACTTTTCGCTGCGTTGATAATGGCACTAATATATTGCTCGTGGGTTAAATCTGGTTTCAATACTGTACTGTAATATACGGCACGAACATCGCCTGTTTTTGCTTTTTCTACAAAAAGTTTTTGTGCTTTATCTACCCATTCCTCACTGCATTCACTGGAATAGTACATTTGACAAATATCGTTTTTAGGCGAAAAAAACAATGCTGCATAAGGGTTGCCTTGTTCAGCTGATTCCATATATAGCTTTTTAGCCATAGGGTTGTTTTTAATACCCGTTCCCCATGTAATTGATGCTAACCAAAATTTTGCGTCAGGATTTTGGTTTTTTACCATCGGTTCAAGTTGTGTCTTTGCCTCAGCCCAAAGATTACGTTGGATGTATAAAACACTTTCAAAAAGTGGATCCCCTTGTTGGTATATACTTGCGATATCAACGGTTGGACTTACTGACGATATAGGATTTTCTGATAAAAATTGTTCAAACACAGCAATATCGGCCTGTTGTGGCTCTGTTGCTTTTGAGCAACCGGTTAAGGCTAAAAAAGAGAAAACTAATAGTAGGGTAGTAATAGTTACTTTCATGCATTTAGACCTTAACTTAGCGGACTGAGAAGCTGATTGATTTTAATGCACAATAGTACACCTAAAAATTACTAGGCAATAATTTGCGCGAGGTGTAGATAGTGAAAGGAAATGTAGAGTAGGTTAAATTAAGAAAACCTACCAAGAATTTGATTTTCAATAGTTAAAAATCCCCCCTCATAATAAAGGGGGGAATAGGGTATTAATCGGAAATCATTTTATTCACTTTGTTAAAAAATCCGCTTAGGCTTTCGTCGTTATACAACTTTTCGTATGGTTCAATACTATAACTTCGCATTTCCATATCCCATCCTTGATTATTATTTAATTTTATCGCCTTATCATATTCTTTTTTTAATTTAGTAGGTATTTTTGAATGTGGATGTCTTAAATATTTTAAGAAATTAATATAATCCTCATTGTTTTCAGCATAGAATAAAATAAAAGCTAACGAGTTATACCCTAATAAATCTCCATTTTTAGCTAAATTACCGAGCATTGTATTTAACTCTTTATTTGATGGACAGATATCCGATAATGATTTCTCTTTTGATTTAAAACAAACCCCAATAAACCCAGTTGATAAATATTTATTTTCTGCATTAATTAGAATGTCTTTAGCTAATTTTTTATAATACTCATATTCTTTATTCTGTTTATCATTTTTATTTTCAACAAAAAATAAACCTTTCTGTAGTTCATTAGCACATTCAAAAAAACGCTCTTCTGCACATTGCTTAAGAAGTTTCTCAGCTTTTGGTGTGAACCATGTTCTCTCTTTATTTACTCGCTCTTCAAATGACATATAACGATACTGTTCATAATCTTCGTTATATAATACCGATGAGTTTCCCTTTTTCCATTTACGATAAGTGGATCTTAATACTTTGTCATAACCAGAATTATCACATAATTCTTTATATCTATTAAGTTGACAGGTTCTTTTCTCCCCATAGGTATCCATGGCATAAGGATATCCTTCATCAGTTAAAGCTTTTAGCATCTCTAAAGACTTTTTTAGATCATAACGTGCCATTGAAACTGCATAAATATATCTTGCCTCTATATTATCTTTATCGCTAATATAAGGTGTAGTTAACTCTATCGCTTTTTTAAAACCAGCTCGATAAGTAAGAAAATTTTTTGCTAGATATATTTTATTTCTATCTACATTTGACAATGTCGAAGAGTAAGCATCTTGCTTTATCTTATCCATCGCAAAAACTGGATTTAACTGGATAATACATAAAATCAATCCATAAAATATCTTTTTCATTATCTATTTACCTATAGATCTAGCCCCTGGCTTTAAGGAGGCTAACCAGTCACTATTCGGAATCTAACTTATTTACTTTGTTAAAAAATCCGCTTAGGCTTTCGTCGTTATACAACTTTTCGTATGGTTCAATGCTATAACTTCGCATTTCCATATCCCATCCTTGATTATTGTTTAATTTTATCGCCTTATCGTATTCTTTTTTTAATTTAGGGCCTAACTTTGAATCTGGATACCTTAGATATTTAGAAAATCTAAGATAATTTTTTGTATTGTCATTATGAAATAATTCATAAGCAAGAACTTGATACCCTTTTAAATCACCTTCTTTAGCTAAATTAGTTAACATTAATCCTAATTCTTTTTTAGATGGACAAATATTAGATTCTGATTCTGGTTCATTACAATATCCAAGATAGTCAATTCTTAAATATTTATTTTCTGCATTAATTAAAATATCTTTAGCTAGTTTTTTATAATAATCGTATTCTTTTCTCTGTTTATCAGTTTTATTTTCAACAGAAAACAAACCTTTTTGAAGATCATCAGCACAATAAAAAAAACGCTCTTCTGCACATTGTTTTAGAAGTTTCTCAGCTTTTGGTGTGAACCATGTTCTCTCTTTATTTACTCTCTCTTCAAATGACATATAACGATACTGCTCATAATCTTCATTGAATAATTCAGATGAATTTCCTTTTCTCCATTTATAATACATTGTTCTTAATAATTTTTTATATCCTGAATTATCACACAATTTTTTGTATCTATTAAGTTGACAGGTTCTCTTCTCTCCATAGGTATCCATGGCATAAGGATATCCTTCATCAGTTAAGGCTTTTAACATCTCTAAAGATGTTTTTAGATCATAACGTGCTAATGAAACTGCATAAATATATCTTGCCTCTATATTATTTTTATCGCTAATATAAGGAGCAGTTAACTCTATCGCTTTTTTAAAACCAGCTCCATAAGTAAGAAAATTTTTTGCTAGATATATCTTATTTCTATCTACATTTGACAATATCGAAGAGTAACCATTTTTTATGGTCTTATTTATAGCAAAAACAGGATTTAACAGGATAATACATAAAATCAGCCCATAAAATATCTTTTTCATTATCTATTTACCTATAGTTCTAGCCCCCTGGCTTTAAGGAGGCTAACCAGTCACTATTCGGAATCTAACTTATTTACTTTGTTAAAAAATCCGCTTAGGCTTTCGTCGTTATGCAATTTTTCCCAAGGTTCTATATTGTAATTTTTTTTCTTATAACTCCATCCAACACCATTATTCAATTTTAATGCATTATCAAAAATGTCTTTTAGCTTAGATGATGATAAGAGTTTTGGATATAAAACATATCTTGGAAAACTAAAATCATATATATCTTTATATAGTAAAAACGATAATGTATGATATCCTGATAAATCTCCTTTTTTAGCTAAATTAGTCAACATCGTATAACTTTCATTTTTAGTTAAACAAATATCATTATCTCTATATTTACTCTTATCAAAACATCTATCCATATAGTCTATTTTTAGATATAAATTATCTGCGTTGATTAATATTTTCTTCGCTAGTTTTCTATAATACTGATAATCTTTCTCTTGTTCTGGAGTTCTTTTATTAATAAAATATAATCCATTTTGTAATTCATTTGCACATTGAAACACATTATCATTAGCGCATTGACGAAGAAGCTTATCGATTTTAGGATTAAACCAAGTATGCTCTTTGTTAATTCTTTCATCCCATGGGGTATCAAGAAACTGTTGATAAAATTCATTATATTGTTCAGAAGGATCTATTTTTCTCCAATCTAAATACGTCTGACTCAATAATTTATCATATCCATATTTTAAACAAGCATTCTTATATTTATTAAGTTTGCAGGTTCTTTTCTTCCCATAAGTTTCCATCGCATAAGGATATTCCTCATTAGTTAATGTTTTTAGCATTTCTAACGAAGTTTTCAGATCATAACGCGCTAATGCTGATGCATATATATACCTAGCAAAAATATTGTCATTGTTTTTTATATATGGTTTTGTAAGTTTAATAGCTTCTTTGTTGTCTTTACCATATTCCAAATAAATATTTGCTAAGTTTATTTTTTTTAAATCATCATTTGATAAATTACTTTTATTTATTTCGCTTCTAGAATAAACACAACCTGAGAATAAAAACAAAAAAATTAGAATACTATTAAATTTCATAATAACCATCCATCAAATCTAATAACGCACTCATGTCACCATTCTTAATGGCTTCTAATATACGTTTTTTATTTTTGAAATCACCAATACTATTTTCTTTTTCAACCATATTATCAACTAAATTATTTATTGATTTAACCATACTAGACTTTATCATCTTCGATGGTGAATTTATAAATGATAATAGGCCATCAGAAAATTCTTTATATTCATCAGGATAAACCTTAGACCTTGCTAAATGGTAATATCCAAATTTCAATTCTAATGAGAGGTTAGTTCTCTCGCCATTAAAGACTACAAATTCCAAATCAGTACCATAAAGTTTTCTTTTTATTACTTTGTATTTAGTTTCAGGGTAAGAATTAAAATATGCATCTATATTATCTTTAACTTTATTTACAAAATAAAGTTCATTAATGTTAATGCTTTCGTGATAATCTAACCCATCAATATAGAACTGATCATATCTCTCTAAAAACTCTTTTAACTTCCCCCAAACAATATAAGGAATCAATTTATTAGCATAATCCCTCACAAGCATTACTTTACCAAGAGCATTAAATCTTGTAAAAGTTTCGCATATTTGTCTATCTTCAACAGACTTATAAATATAACTATCTTGATTAACCCAAAAATTAAGTAATTTACAGATAGCTATCCAACGAGGGGCCTCCTCATTAACACCATTTACTAATTTTTCTTTTTCTTTTTCAGAAAGTTGTGGTGGCTTTAATATTTGAAATGGAGACTGATTAAAGCGTTTTAACTCACTAACTTTGACACCTAGAGTAATGTCAAGAAGAGTACTATCAACCGTTAGAGAATATAAAAGTCTTGCTCTTGATTCTGGGGGCATATTATTAAACCAAGGCTTCATATCCTGTATATTCTGATTCTTATTATGAAATGATATTATATTATTCGCAATCATATCAGCATGCCCATGAACCAAGATTTTTTTCTCTTGCTTTATCACTTCATTCATATTTAATAAAGCCAGCTGAGAAACCTCCAGTCCTGTCACCATAGTCATCGTAATGAGAGTATTTAATACTTGATTACCATCTAAAGTACCATCCTCATCGTCTTTCTCCGTAAAAATATCTAAGCGTCGAAAATCATTGCTTGCCAATAAGTCAACGAAAGCATTAACAAACTCAAGTAAAGATTCTGGATATAGTGCTATCGTCTGCTCTACATAGCCTCCACCACCAACAGTAAGACCACCACCACAAGTTAGAATATATTGATTCTTTCGATAGCCAAATTTGAGTGTGCCACGTAGCCCAATACCAAAACTTTTCTCAGTCGTATTACAGAAACGTCCTATTTGATGCCAATCTCGATCTTCTCGAACGTGATAATTATTTGTCGTTCTTAAATTATTAGCTTGCATTGGCGTAAGTTGAGCAATCCAACTTTTATTTAGAGGATCGAGCACCATGCCCTGCATATTCTTAATTGGTTTACACCATTTAACATCACTGGATACAGTAACACCAGCACGAGCACCCGCGAATACATCAACAGAGCCAGCAATATAGCCGCCATTTGGTAGATTGGTATCACCAGGTAAAATAGGTGAAAGAGAAAGGCCTCCGTCCGTTGATGTCATAGAAACTGCCGCACTTAAACTTAATCCGATCCCGACACTTCCATAAAGTACCATATCAACATCCGATCTTAATTGCCCCAAATGCAGTTCCTTTACTTTATTTTGCTCACCAAAACGTGCGGATATAATCATAGGAAAGCCATTACGGCTCGGCAGCATCTGCTTTATTGACATATATCCACTCAATATATCAATACTGGCCGACGCTTCTATACTGGCAATATCTGTCTGTTTAATCGCTCGTTTTACAAGATCCTCAAAAGACTCTGGATAATCAGCTTCAAAGCGGCAATTATCAGCACAAAAGCGAAATAGCTCAGCTTGCGCATTGACGATATAACTTAGCCCCTTTCCTCCACCTATAGTTTGTGACATTTGAATAAGGGAAGTGTATTTTGTAAATTTATCAATACTACTATCAGGGATATCACTATTAAGATTGACTGTTTTAGTTTGGTTATTTTTTACAGAATCACGAGCCAATTTTATAGCTTGCTTAATTCCAGCCTGTAATGAATCGGCTGAATTGGCTTGTTTAATGTCTTCATCTTTAACGCCACGAGCAACATCTATATTGTCTTTTAATTTTAACTCTGTAACGAGACCATGAGAGTCTAGTAATTTATTTAAATCACTGCTTATCATATAACGAGGTTTATTTTCTTCGCTCATGATAAAAAATTCAACTATGTGCGTATCCGACTCTTTCCATGCAAATTTATATTCAGTTAATTTGATATCATTAGAAGACCAAGTAATGGTATCAAGTGCAAGTAATGATTGTTTAATTTTATTGCTATCAAGACAAAAATTTACTTTCCCTTGTTTTAAATTTTGATTTGCACAATATTTTAGATAGTCGATTTGATAACGTATCGCTGCAAGAATATATATGCCACCCATTCCATAGTTAAGAGCAGTTGTTTTGTTTCCTAAAATTTCGGTAATGTATTCTTGGATATCTGCGGATAACGCTTTATCTAAAGCATCAGAGAAAGCAAGACAATTGTAATACCCTAACTTTTCGATAAATAAGATAAATTTGTGGTTACTAATCTCGTGAAGTATTTTCGGGTTACTACTATCAAAGCGTAGCATTTCTATATTATCTGTAAGGTCACGCCCAGTTCTATCCAACTTGCTTAATATAGATTTATCACTCAATTTACTGACCAAATCATCAAACGCTTTCTGAGTTTCTTGATCTGTAGCAAAAAGCTCTTTTTTTGATAGCACTTGCTCTGGAACCGCCATCCCTTGAGCATTCAATAGCTCCAAACATTTGTATACATTTGCAGCAACAATGCTATTTGTTCGAACATTTCCTTTTTGTTTGTACTTTTCGAAATCATCAAGCATGTCATATTGAGGATCTCTATACATATCATTAAAATCTTTTCGAAGAGCAATGTATCCGTTATAACTTTTCTCAACGAACTTTTCATCACCTTTAACAAAACGATATTTACCAGTTAGTAAACTTTGATACCATAAGAATCCTTCTTTTTTCGCTTGCTCTTTAGCCTTTTCCTCATATTGTTCAATTTGATTGCTCAACTGCTTAATGACTTGCGTATTGAGAAAATTAACTAAGTCTTTTTTTGTACTGTAACCAATCCGCGTCGAATTACGTAATTCTATATTATGCTCAATCGCTCGCATGGTATTTCGTACAATAGAATCTTCCGCCAAATCTGAATACGTCAGACCTAGCTGTTGACTGTAACGCTCAATAATTGAATCTTCAGCAGCGGCAACTTTCTCTAGTTTTGGTATTTTTGACGTATTTTCAATAATCTTGACATAGGTTTGAATTAAGTTTCTCGTATAAAGACATTGGACATAGTCACTTTTATCTTTTTCAGAGGATAAAAAATAAGTAAATGAGCGGATCTTATAGTTTTCAAGAATGCCTTTTTGATTTAATTTTTCTAGCACTTCTTGTTGGATCGCCTCTTTACCTTTTTGTTCATCCTTTTTGGCATCGCCTGAATACAATTTTTCCGTTACCACTTTAACGGTATCATCTAATTCATCAGCTTGCGCCTTTAATTCTTCAGCATCTTTTGCTGAAACATAAAACCATTTCTTTTGCTGAGGAATATATAAAATATCAGCAACGTTTTTAGGTTCACAGGGCCCAGCGGTTACTCCGTCTGAACTAAATACATCACATTGTTGTAATTCTGTATTGGTTAAATCTAAAGTCTTAGCCATAATTTATTTCTTATACGCAATTTTAAGTAGATCCCACTCAACTTCATTCAATTGAAACCAAGCAATTGTCTTTGAATTTTCGAACGAACTAGGGTGATGATTTTCAATGGTATGAACAGCTCCATTTTGTTTCCATCCAATACGAATGATTGGCCCTAATAGCGTTTCTTGGCGTTCTGTCGTTAGATCCGCGAACCAATACTGCAAATATTTAGGGTTATAAAATCGAACGACATAGGGTTTGTGGGTAGGGCTAAGCATTAGCACAAGAGTTTTTATGTAGTCTTCAAATTGTTCATCATTTAACTGACTTGCAAACACTGCACTGCTAGAGAACCTCGTCAATATTTCTTCCACTTTATTTGATGGAACCTTTACCCAAAGAGGAGAAACAGATAAAGAGTCAGCCAAAGGTGTATTGGTATACCACCAAAAGTAATCGAACCCTTGCGCTGTAATAAAATTAAGTGATTGTTGACTATCTGGAGTATCAATAACAATCCAATGGTTTTCACTTTCTAAGAACATGCGTGTTCTCCATTACATAATCCACAAGTTGTTTTACCTTCTTGTTTTAAACAAACCCCCACGGCTGCCAAATTTAGTTTTGCGGCATGCTCTAATGCTTTTGTTGGTGAGTGAACGAGTGGAGAAACGGACTCAATTTTATGTGCCGCTTCAACCGCACGCGGTAATAACGGTGATAAACCCCCAAAGCCAGAGCCACTGCCCGCACTGCCACCTGCATTGATGTTGACCGCTGCCCCTGAAATTGAAACGCCAGATGCATCTATTTTGATAAAGCTGCCGCCAGCCTTCAGCGTGATTTCAGCACCCGCTTCAATCACGGCTTTTGAGCCTGCTTTAAGGTGTACTTCATTACCCGCATCCACCAATAATGCTTGGCCTTGTTTCATGTGTAAGCTGCCATCAACCGCAACGGTTTGATCGGCTTTTACATGGGTACGGCTTTCACCGTCGACGGTTAGGTGGTCGTGGGTTTTGATGTGGGTGAAGCGTTCATTGTCTACATCAAGGTGTAAATCGTGTTTGATGTCGTCTTTGCGATCGTTTTCCACCAACATGTTCACGTCTTTTTGCGCGTGAACATATATTTCTTCTTTGCCTGCTTGGTCTTCAAAGCGCAGCTCGTTATAGCCATCACCTTGGTGTGTTTCTGTGCGCAATACCGTACGGGTTTTATTGGCAGGTAACGGGTAAGGGGGCTTGTTGGTCGCATGGTAAGTGCGGCCTGTGATAATCGGTTGGTCTGGATCACCCTCCAGAAAATCAACAATCACTTCATGACCAATACGGGGTAGTGCGAGCATGCCATATTGGCTCCCCGCCCAACCTTGGGAGACTCGTATCCAGCAACTCGCATTGTCATCACTGTTACTGTATCTATCCCATGGGAATTGGACTTTGACCCGACCGTATTCATCACAGTAAATCTCTTCGCCTTCAGGGCCCACAACCATCGCAATTTGTGGGCCGTCTACACGAGGCTTAGCCGTGTAGGTGGCTCGCCATGGGCGATGACCGGGTATCACAATAAAATCATTGTTATAGGTTGTTACGCCTTGTCCGCCAGCTTCTTCTAATGCTTGCGGTTGCGTGCCCATATGGTTAACCGCCACCACGAGCCATTCGTCATTACATTGCTCATCATCGTGTTCTTGGAGAGTGAAGTTCACCCCAGCAATTAAACCGTGGGTGTTACTTTCACCATAGGCTGTATTGGCATCACGACGTAATGATTCGAGTCGAAAAGAAGTAAACGGCTTACCGCTGGCATCGTCTTTGTAACGCCCAGGGTAATCGTAATGTTCGTAATTGGCTTGCTGGTAATCGGCTTCTTTCGCATTGGCCGTTTGTAAGAAGCTATAAGCCGGCTTTTTAAAGCTGTAATCTTTGAGTTGCGCTGATGATGGGCGCATTTGCGTATGGCGAGCAAAGGTGCGCACAAAAGGCACGCCACTTTGCCCACCACTGCGGCTGTTATAAGGCAGTGGTGCCGCCAGTCGAGCGGCACTTTGGGTGTCATCAGAAAAGCGCAGGGTATTCTTTTTATTATCATGGACAAAGCTGTAAAACAGGCCTTCTTCTGCGGCAATGCGGTCGATAAAGGCTAAATCTGTTTCACGGTACTGGACGCAATATTCACGCGGCACGTAATCTCGCGTTAAAACGAAATCAACATCGGTAATCCCTAATTCTTGTAGTATCACCGAGATAATTTCAGGCACCGTTTGTGTTTGAAAGATACGGCTATTGTGGCGCAACGCGAGGCGGGCTGCTGGCGGTACAAATTCCACCTGATACAAGGTGTGGTGATGACCTGTGTCACCTTGGGTAAAACGTCGAATAATGCCATGCCATTGCTGTTGCTGCTCACCGTCTCGCCAGACCGTGAGCGTGGCCGTGTTATCGACGGTTTCTTGCGGCGTATAGGCCGGGTGACGACTGGCTAAGTCGATGGTAAAGGCGAAAGGCATAGACAGGTTGTCAGTGCCTGAAAATTGCGTGACGGCAAAGGCATCAGCCTCTAGCCCATCGACTTCGAATGTAAATTGCAAACCCGTTTTTGTTGCCATACTGACCTCGTGGTTAAACCTTTGCTAACGTCGGCCTTGCGGCGTATTTAGCAAAGGCATAAACGAAAAGCAGCCTACACAGTTGTGTAGGCTGATACATAGTTGAGTGCGATTACGCTTCTAGCGGTGCACGCCAGTCATCAGCACCAGATGTGCCAGATACCGTGTGATCCCAGTTAATTGCACGGTAAGCCATTGATACTTCGATAAGCTGCGTGAAGTCTTCTTTTGATGAATCTTGGCAGTGTGGCATGTGGGTGTTGATATCAACAATCGTTGCATCGGTCAGCGTTGTGGTGAAGTAGTGCTCTTGTTTACCTTCAACCGATGTGCGGTACCACTTTAGCTCTACAGACGGTAGCATTTCACCTGATGCCAATGAGTTGTACATCAGAGGAACGGCTTTGTTCAGTGCCACGGTAAATTTAAATGGCTTGTGAACACGTTGACCTGAAGGCTGACCTGATTGTG